>DASRBU010000452.1:0-10241 GCA_035653475.1 Candidatus Dormiibacterota bacterium
GGTGATGGCGTAGACGGTGCGCTCGGGGCGCCGGCCCTCCCGGCCGGTCTCCAGGGGCTCGATCCAGCCCCCCCGCTGCAGCCGCTCGACCGTGTGGTACAGGGAGCCGGCGGTGACCCTGACCACCCGATCCAGGGCCCGATAGCGCATGAGCTGCCGCATCTCGTAGGGGTGCATCGGCCGCTCGTCGAGCAGGCTCAGGATGATCAGGGGCAGGGTCGGGGTCGATTGGCCCATGTCCCTCATGAAATATTCCGAATGGAATATATCACGGCCACGGCCCTGGCCGCAGCCGAGCCGCCCTGAGGGCACCGGGCGGCTCGACCTCGGGGGCGCCTGTCTCGGCCCTTCCATCCCAGCCGGGTGGGACGGTCAGGGGCGGTGGTGGGCCAGTGCCTCCCGGCGGACCTCGCGCAGGTGCCGGCGCATGGCGGCCCGGGCGCTGGCGGCGTCGCCCCGGGCGATGGCCTCGGCGATCCGGAGGTGGCTTCGCCGTGACCGGGCGATCCGACCCGGGATCACGAGCGTGGCCTCCAGGCTCGTCGCCAGCATCCGGTGGAGGACCTGGGCCGTCTGCTCCAGGAAGCGGTTGTGGGCCATGGCCGCGATCTGGAGGTGGAAGCGGGTGTCCAGCTCCTGGAGACGCTCCAGGTCCGGGGGGTCGGCACCGGCCGCGGCCACGAGCGCGCGGGTGGTGGCGCGCAGGGCGTCGACCTCCGCGTCGCTGGCGTGCTCGGCCGCCCAGCCGGCGGCCGCCACCTCCAGCAGCTCGCGCAGGTCGAAGATCTCCCTCAGCTCGACGGGCGGCCGCGTCCGGGTGGCCCCTGGCTCCGGTGGGGCGACGTAGGTGCCGCGGCCGTGGCGGACCTCGAGCAGGCCCCGGGCGGCGAGGACCGCGATCGCCTCCCGGAGCGAGGAGCGGCCGACGCCGAGGATGCGGGCCAGCTCGCGCTCGGGGGGCAACCGGTCGCCCGGCCGCAGGTGACCGGAGCCGACCAGCCGCTCCACCTCGGCGACGACGCGGGCGTGGAGGGCGCCGGCCCCTCCCACCGTCCGCCAGCCGCCCGGGCTCGACGGCCTCGCCGGGGAGGGCGCAGCATCGCCTCCCGTCGTCCCGGGCGCCTCCCCGCACGCCGGTGGCCCGCTCATCGATCGTTCATGCTAGCCTGCGGGTGTGGTCTGAACTCTGACCACCCCGCTCACGGATCGCCCTGGCCGTGGTCGGGGCCGTGGCCGCTCCGGGGCGCAGGTGGGAACGGGTCTGCCGAAGGTGGAAGAACGGGATCGAGAGCGGATCGAGGCCGGGGAGGGGGCGCCGCACTTCCTCGTCCACAACGAGGGGGACGGCGTGGCCGTGGCCGTGCAGGACGTGGAACCGGGACCGGCCCGGGTGCGCTACCTGGACTCGGGACGGGACGCGGAGCTGGAGGTCCGGGAGCACGTCCCGCTCGGCCACAAGGTGGCGCTGATGGACCTGGGGGCGGGGGTCGAGGTGATCGAGTACCGGGTGCCGATCGGGCGCACCCGGGTGCCGGTGGAGAAGGGGAGGTGGGTGCACGTGCACAACCTGCGCAGCGCGCGCTGGGGGCGGAGCCGGTGAGCCGGGAGGTGCTCGGCTACCGCCGTCCGGACGGGAGGGTCGGGGTGCGCAACCACGTCGTGGTCCTGCCCGTCGACGACCTCTCCAACGCGGTCTGCGAGAACGTGGCCAGGGTGGTGCCGGGCGTCCTGGCCCTGCCCCACCCCTACGGCCGGCTCCAGTACGGGGAGGACCTGGAGCTGACCTTCCGGACCCTGATCGGCAACGGGGCCAACCCCAACGTGGCCGCGGCGGTGGTGATCGGCATCGAGCCGAACTGGACCCAGCGGGTGGCGGAGGGGATCGCGAGGGCGGGCAAGCCGGTCGAGGCCTACTCCATCGAGCGCTTCGGGGATCTCCGGACCCTGGCCGCGGCCGCGCGCACCGCCCAGGGGATGTTGCAGGACGCCTCCGAGCTGCGCCGGGAGCCGGTCGAGCGGCGCGAGCTGGTGATCTCGATCAAGTGCGGCGAGTCGGACACCACCACCGGGCTGGGGAGCTGCCCGACCGTGGCCCGGGTGGTGGACCGGCACGTCCAGGAGGGGGGCACGGTCATCTTCGGCGAGACCTCGGAGCTGACCGGGGGCGAGCACCTGATCGCGGCCCGCTGCCAGACCGAGGAGGTGCGCTCGAAGTTCCAGGGCTTCTACGACCGCTACCTGGCCGAGATCGAGGCCTCAGGGGCCGACCTGCTCGGCTCCCAGCCCACCCAGGGCAACATCCGGGGCGGTCTCTCGACCATCGAGGAGAAGGCCCTGGGCAACATCGCCAAGACCGGCACGGTGCCGGTGGTCGACGCCCTGGCCATGGCCGAGACCCCCAGCCGGCCGGGCCTGAACTTCATGGACTCCTCCTCCGCGGCGGCGGAGTTCATCACCCTGATGGGAGCGGCCGGCGCCGTCCTCCATCTCTTCCCGACCGGGCAGGGCAACGTCGTCGGCAACCCGCTGGTGCCGGTGATCAAGATCACCGCCAACCCCTTGACCGCGCGCACCATGGCCGAGCACATCGACCTCGACGTCTCCGACCTGCTCTGGGGACGATGCTCGTTGGCCGAGGCCGGTGAGCGGCTGATGGCGCTGGTGGAGCGGGTGGCGAACGGCCGGCTGACCTGCGCCGAGGCCCTGGGCCACCGCGAGTTCGTGCTCACCAAGCTGTACCGGAGCGCCTGAGCCGATCGCGGACGGAACGCCGTTCAGGTCAGCTCCAGGCGGACCTCGACCGGGGCCGCGGCGCGCAGCGTGGCCAGCACCGGGCAGTGCCGCTCGGACAGCTCGACCGCCCGCCGCACCCGGTCCGCCGGTGCCGAGCCGGCCGCGATCCGCCAGGTCAGCTCGATGCGGGTGAGGGTCTCGGGCGGCTCCGGACGGCGCTCGGCGCGGACGGACAGCTCGACCGCCGCCACCTCCAGCCGCATCCGTGCCAGCACCTGGTCCAGGGTGCGACCGCTGCAGGCGGCGAGGCCGGCGAGCACCAGGTCGAACGAGCGGGGGCTCCTCCCGCTCACCTCGATCGCGCCGCCGGAGTCCAGCTCGAGCCGATAGCTGCCCGGCGAGCGCCGGGTCGCCCACACGCCGGCGGGAGGCTCAGGCACCGACCCCCTCCGGCAGGACCTCGGCCACCGTCACCTCGCGGCCGGACGCGGCCGAGCGCAGGGCGGCGTGGACGACGGCCAGGTTGGCGAGCCCGACCTCGACGCTCACCTCGGGGACGCGGTCCTCGCGCACCGAGCGGGCCAGCTCCTCCAGCTCGTCCCGGTACATGTCGGCCGGCTCCAGCTCGACCGGGTAGGGATCGCCGTCATTGGGCTCGACCCACAGCCGGGAGTGCGCGTCGACCTCCTCGCCCCGGTTCCAGTACCGGAAGTCGACCTCGAGGTGGGCGTTGGCCCGGCTGCCGTAGACGCGGGCCCAGTAGGCGGCCGAGGACGACCAGGACGAGCCCACGTAGGCGAAGGGGCCGGAGGCGAGCCGGAGCAGGCAGGTGGCGACGTCGGGCACCCCCACCCGGGAGTGGAGGCGCCCGACCTGCGCCGACACCGCCTCCACCGGCCCGAGCCAGGCGCGGATCAGGTCGAACTGGTGCACGGCGAGCTGGAGCAGCGGGCCGCCCGGGTTGCGGTCCGGGTCCGCCCGCCATCGATCCGGGGTCAGCTCGAGCGCCCGGTCGTTGGAGAAGTTGGCCTCGACCAGCGAGACCTCTCCCAGCTCGCCGGACTGGATCAGCCGCCGGACCCGGCGGCTGCCGGCCAGCATGCGGGCCGAGTGGCCGACCATCAGCTTGATGCCGGAGGAGCGGACGGCCTCGAGGATGCGCAGCCCGTCCTCGAGGCTCGCCGCCAGCGGCTTCTCCACGAAGACGTGCTTGCCGGCCCGGGCGGCCTGCTCGATCACCTCCGCGTGGGCGTGGTTGGGGACCGTGACCAGCAGGGCGTCGATCCCGGGCTGGTCCAGCACCTCCTGGAGCGAGCTGGCGGCGGCGCAGCCGTGGGCGGCCGCGAAGGCGGCGCGGGCCTCCTCCCGTCGGGAGAAGCAGCTCACCAGCTCCAGCTCGGAGCTGCGCCGGGCGGCGGCGGCGATCACGTTCGCCCAGCGGCCGAGGCCGATGACGGCCACGCGCAGGGGCTGGGTCATGGGACGGGTTCCTCCTCGTAGTCCTTCTCGGGCGCCGGGTCGGGGAAGAAGCAGACCAGCCGCACCTCCTCGACCAGCGGCAGCGTGCAGTGCCAGGTGCCGGGGGGGATGGCGACCGCGTCGCCGGCCTGGACCCGGATCCGAGCCTCGCCGATCAGCATCTCGGCCTCTCCGCGCTCGACGTAGATGACCTCCTCCAGGCGCGTGTGGCGGTGGCGGACACGGGCCCGCGACGCCCCGGGGGCGTCGAGGCGGACGATGCGGACGCAGGTCTGCTGCGCCCCGCTCGAGCGAGCGGAGATGAGCTCGCTCACGGTGCGCTGGGGCAGGCGCCACCAGCCGGCCGTATCCGGGTTGCGGGCGATGGTCACCGGGGCCGGTCCGCCGAGGGTCGGGGCCGCCCCGGGATCGGGGGACGATGGGGCGCCGGACCCGGCGGCCGCCGGCCACCTTCACAGCGGGGAGCGAAGGTCACGGCTCGATCTCCGCGAAGGCGGCCGCGATCCGCTGCGCCAGCGCCCCGGCCATGTCCCGCATGAAGCGGGCGGCCTTCTCCGGCGTCGCCCTGGCCGGCTCGCCGTACCAGCCGGCCGGGCTGATCTGGCGCACGTCGTGCAGCACCGGCCGGACGTGGGCCGTCCGGCGCATGGCGTCCATCTCCGCGGCCCGTTCCGCGGGCGGCGGGTCGGTCGCGCGTTCGAGGTGCGCCCAACCGGGCTCGAGGTCGAGGACCGGGTAGACCTCGAGCTCGCCGCCGTGGGTGAGCCCGCCCGCCGCCCGGCCGAAGCGCTCCCTGGCCAGCAGGTGCGCCTCGGCCACCACCAGCCGGACCCCGGCGGCGGCGTGACGGGTCGCCAGGCGCCGGGTGGCGACCTCGATCGAGGGGCTGTTCAGCTCGTGCCAGTTGACCACCGCGATCCGGCGGGCGCCGTGCCCGATCAAGGAGGTCACCACCTCCTCGAGCAGCGCCTGGAAGGTGGCCGGCTCGAGCGTGATCGTGCCCGGGTAGGCCATGTGGATGGGGGTGACGCCGAACGGGCAGAAGGGCACGCAGACCCCCTCCAGGCGTTCCGCGGCCAGGTTGGCGAGCGACCAGGCGGCCAGGTAGTCGGTGCCGAGCGGGAGGTGAGGGCCATGCTGCTCGACGCTCCCGGTCGGGATCAGGAAGGGGGCCCCGGCGGCGAACGCCGCCTCGACCTCAGGGCGGGCCATGCCGGTCAGGTCGCGGGCGAAGGTCCTCACCGCCGCAGCAGCTCCACCGCCCGGGCCACGGCCCGCTCCCGGACGGTGCGCTCCGCCCGCTCGCTGTACCAGGCCATGTGCGGGGTGAGCAGCACGTCGGGCCGGGAGCGCAGCGGCGAGTCGGGCGGCAGCGGCTCGGCCTCGAAGACGTCCAGCGCCGCCCCCCGCAGCCGGCCCGAGTCGAGGGCGGCGATCAGCGCGGACTCGTCGATCAGCCCGCCCCGGGAGGTGTTGACCACCACCGCCCCCGGGGCCAGGAGGTCCAGGCGTCGGCGGTCGAGCAGGTGGTGCGTGTCCGCGGTGAGGGGCACGTGCAGGGTGACGTAGTCGGCGCCCTGCAGGGCCTCCTCCAGCGACGGCCGTGGGGCGAGCAGGAGGTCGTGCACGACCACCCGGTAACCGAGGGCCCGCAGCTTCTCCGCCGCGCGGGAGCCGATGCGGCCGGCCCCGATCACGGATACCACCTCGTCCTCGGCCGCCCGAACCGGCCGGAGGGGGTCCAGGCCCCATCCGCCCGCCGCCAGCGCCCGGGCCCCGTCGAGGAGGCGGCGGGAGAAGGCGAGGATCATGGCCACGGCGTGACCGGAGACCTCCTCGGTGCAGAAGTCGACGACGTTGTGGACGGCGATGCCAAGGCGGCCGGCGGCCTCGACGTCGATCCGGTCGAGGCCCACCCCGTAGCGGACGATGGCGCGGCAACCGGGCATGCGCTCCAGCACCTCGGCCGGGTAGTGGGCGGCGGACCCGGCCAGGACCAGGGTCGCGTCCAGGGCCTGCTCGGGGTCCCAGCACACGCGCAGACGGGCGCCCAGCGGCAGCAGGGCCCGCTCCTCGATCTCGTGCTCCCGGTAGCGGGTGCCGACGATGGCCACCAGCGGCCGGGTGGGGTGGGATGGCGAGGGGTGGGTCGACGAGGAGGGGTGGGATCGGGCTGGCATCTTTCGCATACTATATGCTGCATTCTGTAGGCGATGGAGCGGCGAGCACCATGCGACCGCTGAACCGGGAGACGCTCCAGGACCAGGCCTTCGAGAGCCTGCGCACGGCGATCAGGAGCGGCGAGCTGCGGCCGGGCCAGCGCCTGGTCGAGAGCGAGATCGCCGCCCGAATGGGGGTGAGCCGCATCCCGGTTCGGGAGGCGATCCGCTCCCTGGAGCGCGAGGGCCTGGTCGTGTCCGAGCCCGGCCGCGGGGCCTCGGTGGTCACCCTGGGGGACGGCGACGTGGAGGAGATCTACGGCCTGCGCTCCGCGCTCGAGACGTACGCGGTCGAGCTGATCATCGAGCGCAACCGGGAGCCCGCCATCCGTCGCCTCCAGGAGCTGGTCGATGCCATGGCCATCCCCTCCCGGACCCGCCACCGCCAGCAGCTGATGCGGATCGACCTCCGCTTCCACCAGGCGCTGTGCGAGCTGTCCGGCAACCGGCGGCTGCTCCAGGCCTGGCTGCGCCTCTCCGACCAGATCGGGGTCCTGCTCCAGCTGAAGGACATGGTCGCAGACGACTCGGGACGGCTGCCCTCGGGGCATCAGCGGATCGTGGACGCCATCGCCGGGGGTGACGTGGGGGCGGCGCGAGACCTCCTCCGGTCGCATATCCGGATGTCGGCCGAGCAGTTGCTGTCCAAGAAGGTGGCGCCGTGACGGCGATCGCCTGCGAGTGCCGTGGCGTCAGCAAGTGGTTCGACGGCCTGGGCGTGCTCGACCGGGTCGATCTCGAGGTCCCCGAGGGCGCCTTCGTGACCCTCCTCGGTCCCTCGGGCTGTGGCAAGACCACGCTGCTGCGGGCCATGGCCGGCCTGATCGACGTGGACGAGGGGGAGATCCGGATCGGCGGACGGAGGGTGCTGGGGCCGCCGGAGGGGGTGGCCGTGGTTTTCCAGGGCTCGGGCCTGATGCCCTGGAAGACCATCTACGACAACGTCGCCTTCGGCCTGGTGGTGGCGGGCCGGAGCCGGCGCGAGATCGTCGAGGCCGTGCCCCGGTTCCTCGAGAAGGTCAACCTGACCGGCTACGAGCGGCTCTACCCCTACCAGGTCTCGGGCGGCATGCGGCAGCGGGCGGGCCTCGCCCGTGCCCTGGCCGTGGACCCGTCGGTGCTGCTCATGGACGAGCCCTTCGCCTCGGTCGACGCGCAGACGCGGGAGCTGCTCCACGACGAGCTGCTGGCGCTCTGGGAGCGGGAGCGCAAGAGCGTGGTGTTCGTGACCCATTCCATCGACGAGGCGATCGTCCTCTCCGACGTCGTGGCCGTGATGTCGCGGCGGCCGGCCCGGGTGATGGAGCTGATCGAGATCGACCTCCCCCGGCCGCGGCGGGAGCGGACGGTGCGCGGCGACCCGCGGTACGCCGGCATCCGGGAGCGCTGCTGGCAACTCTTGGAGGAGGCGCGCCATGGCGACCAGCCTTAGCCTCGACCGGCGAGCCCCGTCGCTCGCGCCGCCGCCGGAGGTGGTCGAACGCGAGCGCCGCCGCCGTCGGTCTCGTCGTCGCCTGATGTGGACGGTTCGCGTGCTCAGCGTGGGGGTGGTGCTGGCCGCCTGGCAGCTCTACGGCGCCCGCGTCAACCCGATCCTGTTCGCGCCGCCGAGCGCCATCGCCCAGGCCTTCGTGGCCATGGTCCGCGACGGCACCCTGCTGGGCGCCCTGCTGCAGAGCCTGCTGGTGCTGGTGGTGGGGCTGGGGGCCGCGATCGTGGTCTCGATCCCGGCCGCCCTCGTCTGGGCGCGCTACGACCCGGTGGACTGGGCCGTCCAGCACTACGTGAACGCGATCTACGCCACCCCCCTGGTGGCCCTGGTCCCGCTCCTCATCCTGTGGTTCGGCCTGGGCTTCCTCTCCCGGGCGATCATCGTCTTCTCGTTCGCCTTCTTCCCGCTGCTGCTCAACGTCTACCAGGGGGCGAAGAGCGTCGACCGGGAGCTGCTCGAGGTGGCACGGTCGTTCCGCAGTCGCGAGTACCACGTCTGGCGACACGTGGTCCTGCCCAGCTCGGTGCCGTTCATCATGGCCGGCCTCAACCTGGCGGCGGGGAGGTCCCTGGTCGGCCTGATCATCGCCGAGTTCTATACCACCGGCACCGGTCTCGGCTACCTGGTGCTGCAGGCCGCCAACACGTTCCGCACGGCACGGATGTTCGTGCCCGTGATCGTTGTCATGGTGCTCGGCGTGGCCCTCCTCGGCCTCACCCGCTATCTGCAGAGGAAGGTGGCGCCGTGGTCGGGACCGCCGGAGCGCCAGTGAGTTCGGCAGAGACGAGGTGGAGAAGAGGGAGGAGACCATGCTCTGGTTGGCACGCCTGGGCCTGTGCATCATGGCCCTCGTGGTCGCGGCCGCTTGCGGCGGCTCGTCGTCGGCCCCGAGTTCGGGCTCCCGGCCCGCCACCGTGACCGTGGGGCTGGCACTCCAGCCTCCGAAGTTGATCTTCATCGGTTTCTACGTGGCCCGGGACGAGGGGTTCTTCGCCAAGCACCACCTGAACGTCCAGTTGGCCGGCTTCCAGGACGGCGTGAAGTCGCTGAAGGGGGTGGCCGGTGGCTCCGTCGACCTGGGCGCGACCAGCTCCGACGACGTCATCGCCGCGGTCAGCCAGGGTGGCGGGTTCAAGGCCATCTGGAGCTACGCGACGCCGGTCGACAGCATCATGCTCGGGGGCCCCTCGGTGAAGACGCCCGCCGACCTGAGGGGCAAGACCATCGCCATCACCGATCCGGGCGGGTTCGCGGACTCCCAGGCCCGGGCGGTGCTCACCGACGCCGGCATCCCGGCCTCGGCGGTGAGGTTCCAGAGCTTTCCGGGTCGGTCGGCCTTCGTCCCCGCCCTGACCACGGGCAAGGTGGACGCGGCGGTCTTCCACGTCGACGACGGCCTCACCGCGCAGAAGCTCGACCCGAGCCTGAACGTGGTGGCCAAGATCTGGCAGGACGCGCCCAAGTGGTGGTACGGCGCGGTCACCGTCCGGGCCGACTACGCGCGACAGCACGGGCAGGTGCTCGAGGACTTCGTCCAGGCGATGATCGAGGCCGACCGCTGGATGTACTCGCACAAGTCACAGGTGGTCCAGCTCGCCACCAAGTACACCCAGGAGGATCCGGCCGTCATCTCCCAGAGCTACGACTTCCTGGCCGCCGCGCACGAGTGGCCGGTGAACGACGGGCTGCGCCAGGACATGATCGAGTACACGATCCAACAGGAGTTCGACAACCACCAGATCGACCGCAAGCCGAGGTGGCAGGACGTCGTCGACAAGAGGTACGTCGACGCCGTGCTGAGCAAGGTGGGGAGGGAGAAGGCCGGCTACTGAGCTGGGAACGACCGCACCGCGGCGCGGCGAGGAGCTGGGCGGCCCTCGCCGCCGCGGTGGGTCACCTCCGCCCTCGGCGCCGAGCGAAGCCGAGTGGCCCGGGCCGGGTGCCGAGGGCGGTGAGCCTCACGACACCCCGTCCTCTCCCTTGCGGACGTAGAAGACGAACTCGCCGCGGGGCTCCTCGTGCCAGCTCAGCAGCTCGTTGCCGGTGTCGCGCGCCCAGGCGGGGAGGTCGACGACGGCGCCCCGGTCGGTCGCCATCACCTTGAGGACCTGGCCCGGAGCCAGCTCGCCCATCGCCTTCCCCACCCTGACCACGGGCATGGGGCAGAGCTGCCCCCGACAGTCCAGGACGCGGTCTTCTGTCACCTCGGCCATGAGACTCCTCCCAACATGCAGATGACGACGGGCGCTCAGACGAACAGGGTGACGTGGGCCCGCCTCGCCTCCGACATGAAGGCGCCGGCGCCCCCGAACTCCACC
>DASRBU010000453.1:0-5605 GCA_035653475.1 Candidatus Dormiibacterota bacterium
GCCGGCGGCGAGGAGGAGCTCCACCTCGTGCGCCCCCCAGCGGTCGGCCCGCACCTCGTGGCCGGAGCGGTCGACCAGCACATAGGTCGCCCAGTGAGCCATGGGCGCCGCTCAGGCCGGCCGGGGCGTCGCCTCCCGCCAGGCGACCGGGTCGACCTCCAGGGTGATCCCGGTTGCCAGCCCGAAGCGCCGGCCGGAGCGGACCTGACGGATCGCCGACCAGGGGATGAACACCCAGCGGCCCGACCGACCGGCCGGCCCACCCTGGCTCCACCGCACCGGTTGGGCGGGCCGGGTCGCCAGCCGCACCGCCGGCACCGGCTGGGCCAGCCGGGTGATGGCGTTGAGCAGGGAGGCCAGGAGCAGGAACAGCCCCAGGCCGCCCATCCCCACCCACCAGAGGAGGAGGGCACAGCCCGCCGCCAGCACCACCCCGCCCAGCCCCGCGATCAGACGCAGGGTCCAGAGCCCGGCCCAGGCCTTTCGGAGCCAGACTCCGTCGGGCTCGATCCGCACCAGCGGTTGCGCCTGGAGCGCGCCGAGGACGACGCCGGCGCCGTTCAGGAGCACCACGCATCCCAGCGGCACCGCCAGCAACGGCGCTCCCTCCCGCCACAGCGAGGCGGTGAGGTAGAGGCCGAAGGCGATCACCAGCGCCGCCAGCACGACCTGGGGCCTGACCTGCTGGGATCGGTGCCGGGTCGCCGCCCGGAGGAGGTCCGGCACGTGGGGGAGTGCCTCCGGGGCCCCGACCCTGGGGGCGGTGGGCTCGATCGGGACCCAGGAGCCGCCGTCCCAGCGCCACCTTCCGTCCGGGGAGATGATGGGTGAGCCGCTCATGACGCGGCATGGTAACCGGGCGTCAGCCGTCGTGTCGCCGCCCGCGGCGCCATCGCCGGTCAGGTTGCCGCCGGCCCGGAATCGGCGCCGCCTCGACCGCGGGCTGCCTCCGTCGACGGGCCGGCCCACCGGCGGCGCCACGTAAGCTTGGTCCGTGTCCCCCCACCCTCCCGTCACCGAGATCGTCATCCCCGAAGGGCTGAAGCCGGCCGACGGCCGTTTCGGCTCCGGGCCCTCCAAGGTTCGGCCCGAGGCGGTGGCCGCCCTGGCCGAGGCGCCCCTGGGCACCTCCCATCGTCAGGCGCCGGTCAAGGACCTAGTACGGCGCCTCCGCCTGGGCTTGAGGGCCCTGTTCTCGCTGCCCGACGACTACGAGGTGGTGCTCGGCAACGGCGGTGCCACCGCCTTCTGGGACATCGCCGCCTTCGGCTTGATCCGGGAGCGTGCCCAGCACCTGGCCTACGGCGAGTTCTCCTCGAAGTTCGCCCAGGTCACCAGGGGAGCCCCCTTCCTGGACGAGCCCACCGTGATCGAGGCCGAGCCCGGCGGCGCGGCCGAGCCCAGGCCCGAGCCCGGTGTCGACGCCTACTGCTGGCCCCACAACGAGACCTCGACCGGGGTCATGCGCCCCGTCCACCGGGTGGCCGGGGCCGACCCCGACGCCCTGGTGGTGATCGACGCTACCTCCGGCGCGGGCGGGCTGCCGATGCGCCCCCAGGACGTCGACGTCTACTACTTCGCCCCCCAGAAGTGCTTCGCCTCCGACGGCGGCCTCTGGGTGGCGCTGATGTCCCCGGCCGCCCTGGCCCGGGCCGAGGAGATCGCGCGCTCCGGCCGCTGGGTCCCGCCCTTCTACGACCTCCCGGCCGCGATCGACAGCTCGCGTCAGGACCAGACCCTCAACACTCCGGCCGTGGCCACCCTGGTCCTGTTCGTGGACCAGCTCGACTGGATGAACGAGCGGGGAGGCCTGGCCTGGGCGGTGACGCGCACCGGCGAGTCGGCCCGGCGTCTCTACGGCTGGGCCGAGCGCAGCCCCTACGCCACCCCGTTCGTGCGCGATCCGGCTCTGCGCAGCCTCGTGGTCGGCACCGTCGACCTGGCCGAGCCGGTGGACGCGGCCCAGGTGGCCCGCGTGCTCCGAGCCAACGGCATCGTCGACGTCGAGCCCTACCGCAAGCTGGGCCGCAACCAGCTCCGGGTGGGGATGTTCCCGGCCGTCGAGCCCGACGACGTGGAGGCGCTGACGGCCTGCATCGACCACGTGGTCGAGCGGCTGACCTGAGCGGGGCGGGGCCCCGGCTCGACCTTGGCCGGCGACCGGGGCGGTGGCCGTGTCAAGGCCGCTGGGCCGCCGCCGGCGCGGGCGTGATAACGTTCGCTCGCCGCGGGCGAGGCCCGAGCGCGTCCCGGGTGCTGCCGGGGCGATGCCGGACGTCGGGAGGCCGTGGAGGGGAGCATGGATGAGTTGGAGCGCCGAGAGCTGGCCGGGCGACTGGCGCGGGCGGTCGTCGCCCGCCTGGCCCCGGAGGAGGCCCCTCTGGTCGAGGCGGGAGTCGAGGCCCGATCCGAGCCCGCCGGCGCCGAGAGGGTCCTGGGCTTCGGGCTGGAGGTGGCCGTTCCGCTCCTCGCCCCGGTCGCCCTGGCCGTGGCCCAGGAGGTGGCCCGCTACGTGGGTGACCGGCTGGGGGATGCCCTGCGGGGCGGTCGCGGCCCGATCGGGTGGCTGCGCCGCGGCCGGCCGCGGCGTCGGCGCCCCGCCCGACTGGAGTTGACGCCGCCCCAGCTGGCCGAGGTGCGCCGGCTGGCACGCGAGCGGGCCAGGGCGCTGGGGCTGAGCGAGTCCCGTGCCGACGCGCTCGCCGACGCGATCGTGGCCAGCCTGGCCACGGATGAGCTCTGACCTCCGGCCCACCGGGCCGAACCCCTTCGCCCTCCCGGAGCCGACCGGCGCCCGCTTCCTGCTCGTGGTGGCGGCCGCGCTGACCGCCACCGTGATCCTCGCCGAGGGCGCGGTGCTGCAGGTGCCGGGCCTGGACCAGCCCTACCGCCGGGCGGCCGGGGTCTGCCGGCACGCCGCCCAGGCCGCGGTGCCGGTCTCGGCTGCTCCGGTGTCCAGCCTGCCCCTGGGGGCGGTCGGCCTCGAGCTGGGCCAGCTGGCCGTCTACAACCGTTGCCTGGATCCCTGGCGGCGCCTGGTGGCGACGGCGGGGATGGGGGCGCTCCTGACCGTGCTGCTGGGTACGCTGGCGGCCTGGTGGGGGTATCCGGGCTGGGCGGTAGCCCGTCGCCGGCTGCGGCCACTTCCCGTCGATCGGATACCGGGCTTGAGCCATCGCCTGTCCAGCCTCTGCCGGGGGGTGGGGCTCGAGCGGGTCCCCGAGTTCCTGTGGGACCCTCGCCGATGGAGGGTTCGCGGCCAGGTCCTGGGACGTCCGGGTCGGGATCAGGTGGTGCTGTCGGCCGGGCTGGTGGCCTGCTTCCTTCGGGACCCGCCACTCTTCGACGCCGTGGTCCGACACGAGCTCGCCCACCTGCGCAATCGCGATCTGGGCTGGACCTTCCTGGCGATGTCGGCCTGGCGGTCGTTCCTCGTCCTGCTGCTGGTCCCGGTGGCGGCTCTGGAGCTGGGGCAGCCCCTGCTGGGGCACCTGCGGGGATCGGAGCTGGCGGCGTGGTGGCGCTCGCTGCCCGGGCTGGCCCTGCGCGCCGGTGCCATGGCCCTCCTGGTGCGGTCGGTGCGTGACTCGGCGCTGCGTTCCCGCGAGCTGCACGCCGACCTCCGGGCCTTCACCGCCGATCCAGCCGGCTGGTGGCGGGTGCTCGACCTGCTCCCGGCCGACCCGGCGACCCCCCTGGGAGCGGTCTTCGCTCCACGTCCGAGCCGGGCGCGCCGGCGAGAGGTCGTCCGGCACATCGCCTCGGTGTTCGAGGTCGGGGCCGGTGAGGCGCTGCTGACCGGCCTGGCCGGCGGGATCGTCCTGGTCGGGGCCGAGCTCACGCTCGGCTTCGCCGGCGTGGCCTGGCACCAGGCGGCCGCGGCCTTCCTGACCGCGGGTCTGGTGATGGGCGCCGTGGGGCTGGGCCTCTGGCGGTCGACCTGGGCTGCCACCCTGCTCGGCCGGCCGGCCCGTCCTCCTTGGGGGGTGGCGCTGGGCCTGGGGTGTGGCCTGGTGATCGGACCGCAGCTGTCCTTCGCCACCCAGACCTCGGCTGCGACCCGGTACCTTCAGCTCGGGCTGTCCTGGTCAGGGGTGGCCTATGACGCCGCTCTGGCCGGGACCACCGCCCTGGTCGTGCTGTGGACCGCCGGCGTGGCGCGTGAGTGGCTGCGGGCCGTGTGGGACCTGCCCGTGCGCAGGGCGGCGTACCTGGCCGGGCTCCTGGTGCCCTGGGTGGTCCTGGCCGTTCTCCTGGCCCAGTTCGGGATCCTGGGTGACGTGGCCGCCCTGTCGGGCGCAGGCCTGGCGGACCTCGGTGCCCGGGCCTGGCCGGGCAGCTCGACGCCCGCGCTCGGTCTCCTGCTGGTCGTCACCTCGCTCGCCGCCGAGCCGCTCACCCTGGTGGCATTGCTTTGTCTGTGGGTCTTCCCCCTGGTGGCGGCCCTGGGCGCGCGGCGCCCGCCGGCCCACGCCTGGCCCGGCGGGCTGCTCGAGGGGATGGACGGTGGACGGCCCGAGGCCGAGGGCTCGCTGGCGCTGCGCTGGGCGGTGCTGGCCGGGCTCGCCGCGGGCGGCGCCTTCTGGACCCAGGCCCTCTGGTTGGCCCCGATCGTCCTCCTGGTGCCCCAGCTGGCCCAGAGCTCCTCGATGGCGGACGCCGTGGCGGTGGCCAGCCTCCTCGTCGTCCAGCCGGTGGCGGCCGTGGTCGCGGCCGCACGCGCTCCCCGGCTGGCCTCCGCCCAGGGGCTGCTCGCGGCCTTCCTGGCCGGTACCGTGGCCGCGGGCCCGTTCGCGCTCGTGCTCCGCCGGCCCGAGCTCCTGGCGGCGGCGCTGGGTGCGGGGGGGCTGGTGGCGGCGCCTTGCGCCGCCCTGGCCGCAGCGTGCCGGCGGCGGCCGTCCCCGGCCTCCCTCCGCACCGGTTAGGCCGTCGGCCTCCGGTCAGGTCTCCACGCCGACCGCTCCGGCCAGGATCGCCGCCACCTCGGGACGAGAGAACTCGGGCGGGAGGGACAGGCCCTGGGCCAGCAGCTCCCGAACCCTGGTCCCGCTCAGGTTGAGGTGCTGATCGGGTGGGTGCGGGCAGGTCCGGGCCGAGGCCATGCCGTCGCAGCGACGGCAGAAGAAGGCGTGCTCGAACCGGAGCACCTCGATCCCCAGCTCGTCCGGCCGATAGCGATCGAAGATCCGGTGGGCGGCGTAGGTGTCGTAGTAGTTGCCCACGCCGGCGTGGTCGCGGCCCACGATGAAGTGGGTGCAGCCGTAGTTCCGCCGGATCAGGGCGTGGAAGACGGCCTCCCTCGGCCCCGCGTAGCGCATCCAGGCCGGGTTGGTCGCGAGCAGCACCCGCTGGGCCGGGTAGTACCCGTCCAGGAGCTCGCGGTAGCAGCGCAGGCGCACGTCCGCGGGCAGGTCGTCGCTCTTGGTGTCGCCCACCAGGGGGTGCAGGAGGAGCCCGTCCACCAGCTCCAGCGCCACCTTCTGAAGGTACTCGTGGGCCCGGTGGACCGGGTTGCGGGTCTGGAAGCCGACCATCGTGCGCCAGCCCCGCTCCTGCTTCAGCCGTCGCACCTGCAGCGGCGTCAGGTCGTGCTCGGGAAAGGGTG
>DASRBU010000454.1:0-3479 GCA_035653475.1 Candidatus Dormiibacterota bacterium
GCCGCCGGGGCTCCGCCCCCAGGAAGAAGTTGCGCCAGACCGACATCAGGGGGACCACGGCCAGGTCCTGGTAGACGGTGGCGATGCCCGCCTCCCGGGCGCTGCGCGGCGACTCGAAGACCCGCGGCCGGCCGTCGACCAGGATCTCCCCCTCGTCCGGCTGGTAGAAGCCGCAGAGGATCTTGATCAGGGTCGACTTGCCGGCTCCGTTCTCCCCCAGGACGCAGGTGACCTGGCCGGCCTCGGCCGCCATGGAGACGCTCTGGAGAGCGATCACGCGGCCGAAGTACTTGGAGACGTTGCGGGCCTCGATCACCGGCGGGGTCATGCGGTGACCTCCTGGTAGCGACGTCGCACCGCGTTGTTGATGAGCACCGCGAAGAGCAGCATGATCCCCAGGAACAGGTCGAACCAGTTGCTGTTCCAGCCCGCGAAGGGGATGCCGATCTGGGCCATGCCGAAGATCAAGGCGCCGATCGAGGTGCCCACCACCGAGCCGTAGCCGCCCGTGAGCAGGCAGCCGCCGACCACGGCGGCGATGATGTACTGGAGCTCCAGCCCGACCCCCTGGGCCGCGGTCACCGAGGTGAAGCGGAGCGCGGTCATCATCCCCACCAGCCAGGCCGACACCGCGGTGCCGACGAACAGCCCGACCTTGACCCTGGCCACGGGGACCCCGACCCCGCGGGCGGCGACGGGGTTGCCGCCCACCGCGAACACCCAGTTGCCCACCCGGGTCCGGAGCAGGAGCCAGGAGCCGAGGGCGGTCAGCGCGATCCACCACAGGATGGCGACCTGGAACCTGGTCCCGGCCACGGTCACGGTGGAGCCCAGGAGCAGGTAGGGCACCCGGTAGCCGGGGGCGGCGTCGATGTCGTCCACCCGCACCGTGTTGGTCACCAGCTGGGCCACGCCGTTGTTGAGGCCCTGCAGCATGAAGAACGTCCCCAGGGTGACGATGAAGCTCGGCAGGCGGGTCCAGACCACCAGGGTCCCGTTGAGGAGGCCGACCGCGATCGCGAAGAGCAGCGCCCCGAGCATCGCCAGCCACACGTTGAGCTGCAGCTCCACCGCCAGCAGCCCCATGCAGAGACCGGTGGAACCGGTCATGACGCCGGCGGAGAGGTCGAACTCCCCGCCGATCATCAAGAGCGCCACGGCGATGGCGACGATGCCCAGGGTCGAGGAGGGATCGAGCCAGGTGGCGATGCCGCTGGGGGTCTTGAACTGGGTGGTGGAGATGGAGAAGAAGAGGAGGACGGCGAGGGCGCCGCCCACCGCCCCCAGGCTGGGCCGGCCCAGCAGGCGCTGGGCGATGGTGGCCGCTCGCTGGCGCTGGCCCGGGGGCTCTCCGGTGCGCGGCCCCCTTCCCGTGAGCAGCTCACGGATGGCCGTCATGGCTCAGCAGTTGCCCGCCTTCACGCAGGCCGTGATCTTGTCGACGTTGTTGGAATCGACGAAGCTGGGGCCGGTCAGCACCGGCTGGCCGCCGCCGACCACGTTCCCGTTCTCCTTGTACAGGACCAGGAAGGAGACGGGAAGGTACCCCTGCAGATAGGGCTGCTGGTCGACGGCGAAGAGGATCTTCCCCTGCTTGATGGCCGCCAGCACGTTGTTGCTGAGGTCGAAGGTCGCCAGCTTGGCGCCGCTGTTGGCGGCCGCGATCGCGTCCTTCGCCGCCATGGCGATGTCGGGGTCGAGGGTCAGGACCCCGTCGATGCTGGAGTCCGACTGGAGGGTGGCCTTGATCGACGCCTCCGTCCCCGGGATGTCGCTGGTCCCGGGCACGTACTGGTTGGTGACGGTCCCGCCGAACCCCTGCTTGGCGCCGGCGCAGCGCTGCTCGAGGGCAACGTTGAACTGCTGGTGGAGCACGCACAGGATGTGGTGCAGCCCGGCCGACTTGAGCCGCTCCCCGGCTCCCTGACCGGCCAGGGTCTCGTCCTGGCCGACGTGGGTGAGGGCGCCGACCTCCTTGTAGGTGGTCGATCCGGTGTTGACGGTGATCACCGGGATCCCGGCCGCCTCCGCCCGTTTGATCGCCGGTCCCTCCGCCCCCGCATCCGGGAGCGTCACGACGATCCCGGTCACGTGCTGGGCCACGGCCGCGTCGATGGCCTTGGCCTCGTCGGAGGTGTTGTTGCCGGTGGCCTGGTAGGTGGTCTTGACCCCGTACAGCTTGCCGGCGTCGGTGAACCCCTTCTGCACCGGGGCCCAGAACGAGTCGCTGGGCAATCCGTGCCGGATCAGGATGAAGTACTGGCCCTTCACCACGGCCGGCGACGAGGCGCCGCTCGACGACGATCCGCAGGCCGCCACGATCAGGGCGGCGAGCCCGGCCAGCAGCGAGAGCATGCGGTTGCGGTGCATCTTCACTCGCCCTCCAGAACGCGAATGGGTCGTCGCTCCAGCCAGGAGCGGCGGGCGGCCTCGGCCAGGCTCAGGGCGCGGGTCGCGTCCTCCCCCGTCACCTCCGGAGCCCGATCCTCGGCGACGGCCTCGACGAACGCCTCGATCTCGGCCAGGTAGGCGGGCTGGAAGCGCTCGGCGAAGTCGAGCACGTGGTCGCGACAGGCCCGCCCTCCGCTCAGCTCCTCGACGCCGGTGCGCCGGTGGGACGGAGAGCCGCCGATGCGGAGCGTCTTCCGCTCGCCCACCAGCTCGGCCGAGCACTCGTACCCGTAGCCGGCCACCCGGCTGTTGTCGATGACGCCCAGGGCCCCTCCCACGAACCTCAGCACCACCACCACGTTGTCGAGGTCGCCGGCGGTCCGCTCGGGGTCGGCGACGGCGCCGGCGATCGTCGTCACCTCCGCCACCTCGCCCACCAGCCAGCGGGCCACGTCGAAGTCGTGCAGGGTGACGTCGACGAAGATCCCGCCCGAGCTCCGGAGGTAGTCGGGGCCGGGAGGGCGCATGTCCCGGCAGGACTCCCGGAAGAGGTGGATGCGCCCGACCGCGCTGCTCGCCACCTGCCGTTTGACCTCCCGGTAGTCGGGGTCGAAGCGGCGATGGAAGCCCACCTGCAGCTTCAGCCCCCGGCTGGTCGCGAGGCCCGACAGCTCCGCGTCCCGGGCCCCGTCCAGGGTCAGGGGCTTCTCGCAGAAGACGTGCTTGCCAGCGGCGATCGCGGACGCCACCAGGTCGGCGTGGGTGGGGGTAGGGGCGGCGATCACGAGGGCCTGGACGTTCGGATCGTCCAGCGCCGCCTCGACCTGCGCCGACCAGGCGATCCCGCCCAGCCGGGCCGCCTGCGCCTCGGCCCGTCGTCGGTCGGCGTCCACCACCCGTACCAGACGGGCACCGGAGACCCGCCAGGCGAGGTTCTCGGCGTGCAGGCATCCCATCCTTCCCAGGCCGATCACCGCCACGTTGACCGGCCCCGTCATCCTGGCCTCACCTGGACGGTGCTTCCATGCCGATCTCGGGGCGGGATTATATCGACGAATATACTGAAGGTCAAAAGTCGGTTCCGGTCC
>DASRBU010000455.1:0-14121 GCA_035653475.1 Candidatus Dormiibacterota bacterium
GCCGGCCGCCGAGGTCGGCACCGGGCTGCCCAGGATGACCGCGTAGGAGCTGTTGAGCACGCGCTCGCAGTCGACCAGGCCGCTGGCGCTGCAGGCCAGCGCCGCCGCCGAGGTGTGCACCAGGGTGAGGTACACGGCGATGCCGCCCCCTACCACGCCCAGCCCCGCCAGCAGGGCCAGCCGGAGACGGTCCCAGCGGCTCAGCACCGTGCCCGCACCGTCTCCGGGCCATCCGCCCCCGGACCGAGGAGGCCGGGCGACCACCACCCGCTCGCCGCCGGTCCGGCCGGGCTACTGGCCAAGCTTGGCCTCCAGGGCGCCGATGGCGGGCGACGAGCACACGCTGGCCGGCTGCTGGCCGCTCACCTTGCAGATGGCGGCCGTCAGCAGGTTGGCCGAGCCCAGGACGGCCTTCGCCTGGCTCGAGTTCGGGTCGTGCAGCGACTGCGCGATCTCCGACCAGCTCATGCCGTGGATGACGTCCGGCTGGTAGCTGGCGCCGGACATCACGTAGCGGTTGCTGAAGTCGAGGAAGGGGATGCTGCCGCTGCTGTTGGTGTAGGGCGGCCCGTCGTACTGGTTGACCAGCGCCTGCTGGGTCGGGGTGAGGCGGTCCAGGGGCTGGTACTGGCCGTCCGGGCCCTTGACGTTGGTCGTGGTCTCGACGGCGACGAAGTCGATGTACTGGCTCTGGTAGGTCGCCCCGTGGAAGGTGAAGGTGGGCGTGCTCGGGTAGACGTCGTCGGCGGCCGAGGTCATGCTCTGGACGCCGCTGAAGGAGCCGAAGCGGGAGAGGGCGATGATCATGGCCCAGCGCTCGGCCGCGCAGTAGGGGCAGTACTCGGCCCCGACGTAGAGCACCTCGGGCTTCCCGGTGGGACCGACCAGGGGCTGCGGGTTGCCGGCCACGGGCTGGATGTTGGCGTTCGCCGTCCCCGCCCCCACCCGGTCCAGATCCGAGGCCGGGATGGCGGTGATGCTCTGGATCACCCGCTGGGTGGCCGCCGGGCCGGGCAGCGTGGGGGCCGGGGACGGCGTCGTGGCCGAGCGGACCAGGAAGAAGACCCCCACCGCCACCGCGATCACGACCACGGTGGCCACGACCGGCAGCCAGGGGCGGCCGCCCTTCCGCGGACGCGCCCGCGCCCCTCCCAGCGCCCGGGCCGCGCCCGCTGCACCGGTCCTGGGCTCAGGCCTCCGCTTGGTAGCCATCGTGCACCTCCATGGTGTCGGGGGTGTCGGTCGGGCGCTCCGGCCGCCGGCCCGAGCGCAGCCAGTACCAGGTGACTGGTACCAGGGCGATCGCCAGGGCGATCGAGGAGAGCTGGGCCTGCTTCAGGCCCAGGGCCGTGATCGAATTGTCCCGCAGGAAGAAGATGCCGAACTGGGAGACGGCGTACAGGGCCAGGTAGACGAGCAGCAGCGCGCCCGCGCGCGGGCGCAGGCGCCGGCGGATGGCGAGCAGGACGCCGAGGATGCAGAGGCCGATCAGCAGCTCGTAGAGGGCGGCCGGCTGATAGGCCACCCCCAGCTGGGGGGCCATGGAGTTGGGGTTGGTGTACACGAAGGCCCAGGGAAGGTTGGAGGGAGGGCCCAGGATCTCCCCGTTGAAGATGTTCCCGATCCGCCCGATGGGCTGACCGACGGCGGCGAAGAGCGCGGCCGCGTCGGCCACCACCCAGAAGTCCAGGCCCTTCCAGCGCGTGTACAGGAAGATGAAGATCGGCACCGTCCAGACGGCACCGAAGTAGGCCATGCCTCCCTCCCAGGTGGCGAGCAGGTGCTGGGGGTGGGTCAGGTAATAGCCGGCGCCGCTCTGGAAGTCGTAGTAGAGCCGGGCCGAGACCAGGCCCAGCACGATGCACCAGAAGGCCAGGTTGGCGTACTCCTGCTCACGCAGGCCGCGGGCGCGGAGGTGACGGCCCGCCGCCCAGAGGCCCACCAGGAAGGCCACCGCGTAGCAGACGCCGTACCAGCGGATGCTGAGCGGCCCCAGCCGCACCAGGATGGGGCTGAAGGGGAAGGTGATCACCAGGGCGGGGGACATCCGCCTCCTCCAGGTGTCGAAGCGCGGCCGGCGGCCGCGCCGGCGGGGGCGGGGAGGATCGTGCTCCCAAGGCCGCCGACGGCCGGGAGGTGCAGCGTGGCGTCCCGCCTGCGCTTCGGTGCTCGGGTCCGTACGATGGGCTGCCGGCTGCGCATGCCAGAGGCATGCTACCGCGGTGTGCCCGCGTCCGGCGGCAGCGCGGGCGCGACCGCCTCTCCCCCTGGTCGCGGCTCCACCGCGGCCCCCAGCAGCCGTCCTGCCAGCCGCACCATCTCCTCCACCAGCTGGGCCCGCTCCACGGTCCCGGTCTGGGTCCCGAGGCAGCGGTCCAGGGCCCCGTGGACCCCGTGCACCAGGAAGGCGGCCGCCGGCCAGGGCTCCGGCAGGCCCGGCACCCCGGCCTCCCGGGCCTCCCGGATCGAGCGGGCGACCCGCTCCTCGAGCGCGCCCAGCGCGGCCGGGGGCTGCCCGGAGCCCGACCGGGGGTGGAGCAGGGCCAGGTGCAGGCGGGGCTCGCCGAGGAGGAGATCCACCACCAGCTCCACCAGGGCCCGAACCCGGGCCGGCCAGTCCCCGGGCTCCGGCCGGCTCGCTCCCGACAGGAAGCCCTCGATCCAGCGCCCCCGCACCGACTCCAGCAGCTGGTCGCGCGAGCCGAAGTACAGGTAGAACGTCCCCTTGGCCACCGCGGCCCGACGGGCGATGGCCTCCACGCTGACGCCCTCGGGGCCGCGCTCCATCAGCAGCTCGCAGGCGGCCTCCAGCAGCCGGAGCCGTCGCTCCTCCGGGGCCCTGGGCCGCGAGGGGCGTCGTGCGCCCCCGGTCACGGACGGCCCCGGCCAGCGGAGGCGGCGCACGACATGCATCAATTATCCGGGCGGCCACCGGGCCGGTCGTGGTGGCAGAGGTGTGGCAGAGGTGGAGGTGAGCGGTTGAGGCGGTTGTGGTTCGTGGTCCTGGCCGTCGCGCTGGTCGCCTGCGGATCCCCACCCCGGGCGGCCGCACCGGCCGTGGTCTCGCCGGCCCCGCTCGCCGTCCGGCAGAGCCCGGCGCCGGCCGATCCCGCCCGGGTGGCGGCGCTCCAGGCCCTGATGGTGCGCATCGCCCGCCCCGGCGGGGGCGGGTACGTGATCCTGGACGACGTCACCGATGAGCGTCGGGACGGCCGTCTCCGCCAACTCCAGCTGAGCCTGGACGCCGACGCGGTGGTCCCCTGCGACAGCGTCTTCCTCCCCTGCTCGGTGGTCCAGCCCCGACTGGTGCCGCTGGGCTTCCGGCCCAACGTCGTCTACCCCAACCGCGCGCTGGTCCGCGACGTCCGCGGCCTGGCCGCCCCGGCCCTGGCCCGGCTCTGCGAGCAGGTGTTCCTGGTCGGCCTCGGGGCCTCGCCCGGCTATCGGCTGCAATGGACGGCGGCGATCCAGCGTCATCCGGCCCCGCTGGCCGCGGCCCGGGACGCGCCGGGGTGAGACGGGGCTGCGCCCCCGCGCCGGGGGTTGCCGGGCCGGGGACCCGGAGCCCGGGACGGCGCCGGGCTCGGGCCCGGTGGGGCGCCGACTCAGGTCCCGGCCCAGATCGGATTGGTGAGCGCGACCGGCGGCCAGCGTCGCCCCGGCTCCCAGAGTTCCCCCCGCACGAAGCCGTGCTCGCGCAGGTCCAGCTCGGCGCCGGCCTGCACCTCGCCCAGGGCGGTCACCAGCCGCATCCCGGCCGGGCAGCGGACGCGGACCGGCCCCCCCGGCGGCACCGTGTCGCCGATCTCCCAGCGCCGGCCGTCGCGTTCCGCCACCAGCCGCGGGGGAGGGGTGCCCGGGAGCGTGATCGCCACCCGGCCCGGCCGCAACGCCTCCACGATCCCGGTCACGGTCAGGGAGTCGGCCAGCACCCAGACGGTGGGCGTCGCCAGCGGGCGTCCCGCCCGGCCGCAGTGGTGGTCGCTGCCGCCCAGCCCCACCACCCGCCGGCCCGAGCGCAGCAGCTCCTGCCAGGTGGCCAGCGTCTCCAGGTTGCGCTCGCCCGAGGGGCCGTGCCAGACCTCGATGGCGTCCAGGGGCAGGTCGTAGCCCGGGGTCCACGACATCCCGGGGATGACCGGATGGCTGGCGGAGAGCACGCAGCCGCGCTTCCGCGCCTCCTCGATCACGGCTCGCAGCTCGGCGTCGGTCTCCCAGCGGAAGTCCACCAGCCGCTCCAGGCCCCAGGCGTTCATGTGGCCCCGGACCGTCGTCACCTCCTCGCCCGGCACCAACAGGACCCGATCCGAGCAGGCGCGCAGGTGGGGCAGGTGGCTGACGGTGTTGTGGTCGGTGACGGCGAGGAAGTCCAGGCCTGCCCGCACCGCCTCCGCCACCAGCTCGGCCAGCCCCCCGGGCGCGTCGGAGTGGTGGGTGTGGGCGTGCAGGTCGCCCGCGTACCAGCCGCGGCCCCGGTCCGGGGGACCCGGCCGCGAGGGGCCGGGCGGTGGGTGTGGGGGCTCGCCGCCCTCCTCCAGCGCGTCCACCAGGACCTCCACCTCGACCCCCGTGGGGGGCACCCGGCCGAGGCCCAGCAGCACCTGCCAGGTGCCGGGAACGAGGGGCCCGGGCAGGTAGCCGGGCGTGGCGCCCTCGGCCGTGATCACGGCCGAGGTGCGGGCGCTGCCGCTCCATCCCCTGAAGCCGGGGAAATCGGGGAAGGCGCTGCCCCGGGGGTCGACCAGGCCCAGGTCGACGACGGCGCCCGCGCCCGGCCGTCCCTGGCCCTCGTAGCGGTAGCGAAGCTCGATCCGCGAGGTGCCGGGCGGCACCTCGAAGGGCACGGTCAGGAAGGCCGACCGCTCGCGGTCGGCCGGGGTCAGCTGGAGGCGCCGGCGCAGACTGGCCCGCACGGCTCCGGTCCCTGATGCTCGATGGTCACGAATACAGCGTCCGCCATCCCGTCCCGGTCGGCAAGTGAGCCCCGGCCGCGGGCTCCTCGCCGCCGGGGCCGCGGTCTGGCCGGGGCGACGCCGGCGACGCCGGCTTGAGGGATGATCGAGGAGGGCCGGGCCACGCCCGGCGGCAACCGACGGCGGCCGTGTCCGGCACCCGGCCGACCTGCTCAGGAGGACAACCGATGGCGATGGTTTCCATCAACCCGGCGACGGAGGAGGTGCTGGCTCGCTTCGACGAGCACACCTGGGAGGACGTGGACCGTGCCCTCGACCGAGCCTGGAGGGCCCGTGGCGCCTGGCAGGCGACGCCGGTCTCGGCCCGGGCCGCGCGCCTGACCGAGGTCGCCGCCCAGCTGCGGCGGGAGAGGGCCAGGCTGGCGTCGATGCTCACCGCGGAGATGGGCAAGCCCATCGTGGAGGCCGAGGCGGAGGTCGACAAGTGCGCCTGGACGGCGGAGTGGCTCGCCGAGCACGCCGAGGCCCTGCTGGCGCCCCGGGCGGTGGCCAGCAACGCCACCGAGAGCTACGTCCGTTTCCAGCCCCTGGGAGTGGTGCTGGCGGTCATGCCCTGGAACTTCCCGCTCTGGCAGGTGATGAGGGCGGCGCTGCCGGCGCTGGTGGGGGGCAACGTCATGGTCCTCAAGCACGCCTCCAACGTCCCCCAGGCCGCCCTGGCGGCCGAGGAGGTCTTCCGTGCCGCCGGCCTCCCCGAGGGGGTCTTCCAGACCCTCCTGGTGGGCAGCGCCATGGTGGAGCGCATCGTCCGCGACCGCCGCGTCGCCGGGGTGACCCTGACCGGGAGCGACCTGGCCGGGTCCAGGGTGGCGGCCGTGGCCGGGCAGGCGCTGAAGAAGACGGTCCTGGAGCTGGGCGGTTCGGACCCCTTCATCGTGCTCGAGGACGCGGACGTGGCCGCCGCCGCCCAGGTGGCCTGCCGCGCCCGCAACCAGAACAACGGGCAGAGCTGCATCGCGGCCAAGCGGTTCATCGTGGCCGAGGCGGTCGCCGACGAGTTCGAGCGGCGCTTCACCGAGCTGGTCGGGGCGCTCAAGGTGGGCGATCCCATGGAGCGGGACACCAACGTCGGCCCGCTGGCCCGCAGGGACCTGGTCACGGAGCTGGACCGCCAAGTGCGGGAGTCGCGGTCCCTGGGAGCGCGGGTGGCGGTCGGCGGCGAGGCCATCCCGGGCCGGGGCTACTACTACCGGCCCACCGTCCTCATCGGGGTCAGGCCGGAGATGCCCGTCTTCCGCGAGGAGACGTTCGGCCCGGTGGCGGCGCTGATCCGGGTGCGGGACGAGGAGGAGGCGGTCGCCGTCGCCAACGACAGCGACTTCGGCCTCGGCGCCGCGGTCTGGACGGGGGACGTCGAGCGGGGCAAGCGGCTGGCCGAGCGCATCGAGACCGGCATGGTCTTCGTCAACGGGATGGTCGCGTCCGACGCCCGGCTGCCGTTCGGGGGCGTGAAGCGATCCGGCTACGGGCGCGAGCTGTCCGAGTACGGCATCCTCGAGTTCCAGAACGTGCAGACGGTCTGGGTGGGACCGGCGCGCTGACCCCGGGCGGCCTCGGGATCAGTCCAGCGGCCAGCCGTCGAGCCAGCGCGGGTCGCAGTCGAGGTGCCGGACGAGCCGCACCGTGCCCTCCAGGGCCAGCGCCCCGGTGTAGCCGGGCCCGGCGTCCACGGCGTGGAAGGACCAGGCGGCCTCCCCGCCCTCCCCGAGCGCGGAGGGCGGGGCCGGCCCGCGTCGGACCTCGGCCGGGGAGGGCCAGCCGCGCGCCCGGTGGTAGGCCTCCCGGCGCGCCCGATCCTCGAGCAGCGCCCGATCCTGGCGCTCGGCCGCCAGGGGGAGCGGCTCGGCGCCGCCCGCGACCGAGGTGAACCGAGTCCTCGCCCCGGGCCCGGAGGCGTCCTCGGAGACGGGTTCGACGGCCATGCCGACCTCCCGGCCTTCGCAGACCGCCATCAGCGCCAGCGGGCCGGCCAGGGCCAGGTTGAATCGCACCTCGCTCGCCGGCTCGGCCAGGGCGGGCTTGCCGTTCGCCCGGATGACGAACCGGAGCCCACCCGGCGGGGCGCAGAGGTAGCGCCCCAGGAGCAGTCGCAGCCAGCCCCTGGCGGCAACGAAACGATCGCGTTCCCACTGGAAGCGGAAGGTGAGGCTCAGGGCGCGCTCCTCCGTGGAGAGCAGGTCCCGGAGCCGGGCCAGACCGACCCGCCTCAGGTCCAGGGGAGCCCGCCAGACGTGAACCTCCTCCCGGGCCAGGCATGGCCAGGCCTGGAGGATCCTGCTCATCGCGCTCGCCCAGGCGTCGCCCCTTCCCATGACCCCGCCGGCTCCCATCCGAACGACACAAGGCTACCGCGATCCGGGGCCCGCACCGCGCGTCGGGTGAAGGACGGGAGGTCCGTCGACTCCCTTCGGCGGGGACTCCGGAGAGTGGGCCCGGCGATCCCCGGGGGGAGGGGATGACGCGGCCCCCTTCCCGTCCGGCCCTCCGCCACCCCCTCGATGCCGAGCACGATGGCGGCGGCCTGGGCGCGCGAGCGCGCCTCCAGCTTCTCCAGGATGCTGGCCACGTGCTTGTTGACGGTGTTGGGGCTGATGGTGAGCCGCAGCGCGATGGCCCGGTTCGAGAGGCCGGCGATCAGCAGCCCCAGTACCTCCCATTCCCGCCGAGAGAGGCCTGCGGCTCGGGAGCGTTCCGAGGCCCAGGCCGGGCCCGCCGGCGCCTTCCCCTCGCCGGCCGGCCGGGACGCGGAGCCGTCGAGCGCCCGGTCGATGGCCTCCTCGAGGCTCAGTCGGCCGCCGCGGGCCTCGGCCGCCTCGGCCACCGGGACGGGCAGCGCCTGGCGACAGCGGGCCAGGACCTCCTCCAGCCGGCGCCAGTCGAGGTCGGGCCGGACCCCCAGGCGGGCCCGGAGGCGACGGGCGGCACCGCCCAGCAGCAGGGCCCGCTCCGGCTCGGAGCGGGCCGCCGCCAGCCGCGCCAACCCGCCCAGCTGCCGGGCGACGGCGCCCACGTCCAGGCGGCGGAGGATCCGGAGGCTCGTCTCCAGGCAGCGGCCGGCCGTCTCCAGATCCCCGTCCGCCATGGCCAGCTCGGCCATGGCACCGGCGGCGATGGCCAGGCCGTGCTCGTCGTCCAGCTCGCGGGCCAGCTCGGCACCCTCCTCGAGCCGGGCGCGGGCGGTGGCGTGATCGCCCGCCATCAGCGCTGCCAGGCCCAGGCCGACCAGGCCCTGCTGCGTCCCCAGGCCGTCGCCCAGCCGGCGGTGGACGGCGAGACCGGCCTCGATCTGCGACCTCCCCCCGGCGAGATCGCCCATCCGGAGGAGCACCCCGCCCAGGCCGAGCAGGGCGCGGCCCTCGGCCGGGCGGTCGCCCAGCCGCCGCGCCGCCTCCCGCGCCCGGTGCAGGAGCGAGCGGGCCGCGGCCAGGTCGCCCTGCCGCTCGGCGATGCGGCCGGCGCCGTACCAGGCCCGGCTCCGGGCCGTGGGGTCGACGGCCTCGGAGGCCGCCAGCGCCCGATCCAGCCAGTGGCGCCCCTCGGCCAGGGCCCCGGTGGCCTGCCAGAACCAGGCCAGAGCCCCGGCCGCCCGCAGGGCCAGCTCGGGGCGGGAACGAAGGCTCCAGGCCAGCGCGGCGCGGAGGTTGGGCCGCTCCAGGTCGAGGCGCGCGGTCCATTCCGGCGGGGGAGGACGGTCCCGTCCCTGGTCGCCGGCCTCGGCCAGGTCGGTGTAGTGCACCGCCTGCCGGGCCCGGATGCGCTCCCCCTCGCCGGCCAGGGCCAGCTTCTGGGCGGCGTAGCCGCGGACCGGCTCGGTCAGGCCGTAACGCAGCTCGCCGGCGGTGGCCTGGGTCTGGACCAGGGACTTCTCGATCAGGCGGGTCAGGGTGTCGATGGTGCGGCCGGTGGCGCCCGGCTGGCCGCAGACGAACTGGACCGCGGCCAGGTCGGCGGGGGCGGCGAACACCGAGAGCCGGTTGAGCAGCTCCCGCTCCCGCGGCAGGAGCGGGTCGTAGCTCCAATCGATCGAGGCGCGCAGGCTCCGCTGGCGCGGCGGCAGGTGGCGGGAGCCGGTGGCGAGCAGGTCGGGGACCTCGTGGAGGCGCGCCGCGAGCTGCTCCGGCGTGAGCGCGGTCAGGCGCGCCGCCGCCAGCTCGATGGCGAGTGGGTTGCCCCCCACCGCCTCGCAGATGGTGGCCACCACGCTCAGGTTGCCGGCGTCGAGCCGCAACGACGGTCGATGGGCACGGGCCCGGTCGGTGAAGAGACGGACGGCGTCCTGGTCCCGCAGCCGGCTCGGCTCCGCGGCTGCCGGGTCCGGAACCGGAAGCGGGCCCAGCCTCCAGACCACCTCCCCGGGGATGCCCAGCGGCTCACGGCTGCTGACCAGCAGCCGGATGCCGGAGAAGGAGCGGAGGATGGCGATGGCAGAGCGCCCGCAGATCCAGAGCAGGCGTTCGCAGCCGTCCAGCACCACCAGCCGGCAGGTCCCCTCCACCTCCGGGGACCCGGGCTCCACCCGGAGGAGGTCGGGCACGCCCACGGCGGCGCTCAGCATGCCCTGCGCCTGCCAGGGGTCCGTGACCTCGGCCAGCTCGAGGAGCCGGACCTCCTCACCGCGGCGCCACCGCACCGAACGCCTGGCCACGGCCAGGGCCAGGCGCGTCTTGCCGCACCCGGGCGGCCCGCTGATCGTGACCAGCCGGTGCGTCCGGAGCGCACGTGACACGGCGGCCACCTCCTCCTGGCGGCCGATCAGGCTCGTGAGCTGGCCGGGGAGCCGTGTCCCGATGCCCACGGCCGGCCCCGGCGCCCCGGTTCCCGAGACCGCTCCCGCATCCGTCGTCGGTGCCCTCTCCGAGATGAGCTTCCCTCGCAGCGCCGATCCGGGCGGCCGGAACCGTCGAACCGCCGAGATCTCCCATGGTAGGTCGGCCGTGCGTCATGGCCAAACCGGGAACTGCCCTCGCTGCCGCGGCCTCCCCCGACCGGTCAGGGGATCGACCCCGGCCGCCCACCGCCCGGGCCGCGTCAGGGAAGGGCCGGCCCCGGCCGCGGGATCAGCCGGTCGGGCCGGGCGGAGGGCTCGGTTCGAGGCCGCGGTGCGGCACCCCGCCGGTCCTGCGTCATGCCCGTCGGGGAGGGTTCGTCCTCGCCATGGTCCGCTGCTCCTCCTCGGCCTCCAGGGCGCTCCAGGGATCCTGGAGCAGGGTGCGAAGCTCCTCCGCCCGCGCCTCGACCGGGTCCGCGGGCAGCTCGAGCGGCTCCAGTACCTCGATCTCACCCTCCGCCTCGAGATCCGCGGCCGCGGCGCGCGCCGCGACCGGTGCCGGCGCGGGCGGGGGGACGCCGGGGGGCGCCTCCGGGGCGGGGACGGCCGGGGGCGCCGGCTCCTCGGCCGTCCCCACCCCGGCCGAGGAGGACCGGTCCGGGCCCAGGGTGGCCCCGCCCTCCCGGCAGCGGCCCAGCCACCGGTCCAGGTGTCGGAGCAGCTCCGGCAGCGTCGACCCGTCCTCGGGAAAGCCCGCCACCGACATGCGGACGGGGCGTCCCAGCCGGGCGCCGGCCACCTCACAGAGCCGCTCGGCCCCGGCCACCATTCGCTCGCACGGCTCCTCGGGCATGACGATCAGTCGTTCCCAGGGGCCGTAGGCACAGATCACGTCGAAGGCGGTCAGGGTGTCGCCGAGCAGCCGGTCCAGCGCCTCCATCGCCGCCCCGGCCGGCCCCGGCGGCTCCCCCTCGGGGTCGGGGCCGATGAGGCCGAGGGTCAGCCGGCGCCGGTAGGTGGCGGCCCGGGTCAGCTCCCACTCGGCCTTCCGCAGCCCCACCTCGCGCTCGTCGACGCGGGAGCGGGGGAGCGGCCCCGGCCGCAGCTCCGGGGCGGGCGCCGGCCTGCCGGCGGCCAGGCGGGCCGTGGCCGCCGAGACCATGTCGGCCAGGAGCGAGGAGACCATGAGGACCACGACGGCGACGATGGTGCCCACCCACACGCCCCCCTCCCGGGAGGTCGGCCGGGACAATAGGTCCTGGAGATCCAGATGCCCCGGCCGGGGATCGGCGGAGCCCGCGCTCAGGGCCAGGTGCACGGCGGCGAAGAGGACCGCGGCGAAGGCGGCCGTGGCCAGCCCGAAGGTGATCGTCGCTCGCAGGGTGACGACGACCACCAGCCCGACCAGGAAGGCGAAGAGGGCGGCGGCCTGGGCGGGGTAGAGGCTGCTGGCCAGGGCCGCGCTGGCGCTCACCCAGATGACCAGCGCCACTACCTCGGCAGGGGTGGGGCGGCCTCGGGACGCGGGTTCGGCGCCACTCATGGCCGTGGCCCGGGCCGGGGCGCCGCCTCGGCCGGCCCGCCGCCCCCGGGCGTCCCCCGATCTCCCGGCTGCGCCCCACCGGCCTCGGCCGAGCCCCGGAGGCCCGGCAAGGCGGGGCGACGGTGGGCCACTGGCCCGGACGCCCACCCCGGTGTCGATGCCGCTCTCATCCCGATCGCCATGCTCGCCTCCCATGAGGGACCGGGTCGCGGCCGCCCGATGCCCCCCACTGCGGACCACCAATGGTGACCGGTTCCGGCTGGGATGTCAACGGCCGGGTCCGGGGGCGGGCGGCACCCGGCGCCGATCCGGAGCCCGGCGCCCCACGGCGGCGAGGCGCCGGGCTCGGGCCGGGAGGGCATCCGGCGCCACGGGGCCATGCCGGGACCGGGAGCGGCCCACGGCGCCTCCCCGGGTGTGAGCGGCTCGTCGGGGTACCTTAACAGCGGCGTCCGGGTTCTTTTCCTGGCCTCGGGTAATAACGACGGCATGGCGGGGGTGACCACCGAACTGGCACGGATCCTCATCGTGGACGACAAGGCCGACATCCGGAACCTGCTGGCCACCAGGCTGCGGCTCGAGCCCGCCTTCGAGGTGGTGGGCGAGGCGGCCAACGGGGCGGAGGCGATCGCCCGGATCGGGGAGCTCAAGCCCCACCTGATGATCCTCGACCTCCAGATGCCGGTCATGTCGGGGGAGGAGGTCATCCCCATCGTCCGCTCCCTGGCCCCCTGGCTGCGGGTGGTGGTCTTCTCCGCCTACTCCGGTACCCGGGGCCGTCTGACCGGCAGCGAACGGCCGGACGCGGAGGTCCGCAAGGGGTCCGGCCTCCAGCCGCTGATCACGGAGCTGCGCCGGCTGCTGGTGGAGCCACCGCGCGACCTGATCCAGCTCAGCCTCGGCCCACTGGAGGTCGAGGCGGGCGTGCGTGCCGCCGACGCCTGGACCGGGCGCCATCCGTACGTGCGGCAGATGGCGGCGGACGGGGGCTGGACGGGCGAGTTCCTGGCCTTGATGGGGGTCTTCCTGGCCCTGGGGCAGGCGCTGCGGGACGTGGTCGTGACCGACCGGGGGCCGCGCTACCTGCGCTTCGAGACGCGCCTCGACGCCGCCCGCGCGGCCAGGCGGGCGCTCGCCGCCCTGGGCGGCGAGACGGCCCGATCGCTGGAGCCGCTGCGCGGCCTGCTGCTGCGGGTGCTGCCCTGAGGCAGACGGCCTCCAGCCGTGCGCCGGCTCAGTGCCCCGGGACCGCCCCTCGCCCCGGCCGCCCGGTGCGGGTCAGGGTCCGGGGTGGGGAGCCGGATCGCGCAGGCGCAGGCTCAGCCGGCGAAGCACCAGCCGGGGGCGGGAGGGACCGGCGACGTCGAGGGGGATGAGGACGAGACGGACCAGGCTCAGGACGATCTTCGCCAGCATGCCTGGTCAACGAGCCCGCCTCGCCGCTGGTTACGAGGGCGGGGGCCGCCCCGACCCCGGTCGTCCGGGGGCCGGACCAGCGGCCAGGGGGCGAAGGGCAGGCCAGGGGCCACCGGCGGGACGCCCGCGGGTGGGTCCTGCCCGGCCCCGGCGATGGCCGGGGTTCCCGGTGGCGGCGGAGGTTCCCGGTCGGCCACGGGCGGTTAATGTGTACTCCCGTGGGCCGAGCGCTCGACCTCTTCTCACCGCCCACCCGGGCCTGGTTCACCTCCACCTTCGCGGCCCCCACCGAGATCCAGGAGCGGGGGTGGCTCGCGATCGCGGCCGGGCGGCACACGTTGATGAGCGCTCCCACTGGGAGCGGGAAGACGCTGGCCGCCTTCCTCTGGTGCCTGGACCGGCTCCTGGTCGAGCCGCCGCCCTCGCCCTCGCGACGTTGCCGGGTGCTCTACGTCTCCCCGCTCAAGGCGCTGGCCGTGGACGTGGAGCGCAACCTGCGCGCCCCGCTGGTGGGGTTGCGCCTCCAGGCCGAGCGCCTGGGCCTCTCCGTGCCCGAGATCACGGTCGCCATCCGCAGCGGCGACACCCCGGGCGAGGAGCGTCGGGCCATGGGGCGGCACCCGCCCGACGTGCTCATCACCACCCCGGAGTCGCTCTACCTCCTGCTGACCAGCGCCGCCCGCCGGATCCTGACCGGGGTGCGCTGGGTGATCGTGGACGAGATCCACGCCGTGGCCGCCAACAAGCGCGGCGCCCACCTGGCCATCAGCCTGGAACGACTGTGCGCCCTGACCGCCGCCGAGCCCCAGCGCGTCGGGCTCTCGGCGACGCAGCGGCCCCTGGAGGAGGTGGCCCGCTTCCTGGGCGGCGTCGACCGCCCGGTCGAGATCGTCGAGGCCGTCCACACCTCCCGCCCCCTGGAGCTTCGGGTCGAGGTGCCGGTCGAGGACATGGCCGACCTGGAGCGCGGCGCCCCCGAGCCTCCGTCGGGCCCGGCCGCGGCCTGGGCCGGGGAGCTGCCCGCTCCCCGCCGCTCGATCTGGCCCGCGATCTATCCCCGGCTCCTTGAGCTGATCGAGCAGCACCGCTCCACCATCGTCTTCGTCAACTCTCGCCGGCTGGCCGAGCGGCTGGCGGCGCGGCTCAACGAGCTGGCGGGCGAGGAGGTGGCGCTCGCCCACCACGGCTCGATCGCGCGGGAGCAGCGGCTGCTGATCGAGGACCGGCTCAAGTCAGGGGCGCTACACGCCCTGGTCGCCACCTCCTCGCTGGAGCTGGGCATCGACATGGGGGCGGTCGACCTGGTGGTCCAGGTCGAGGCCCCGCCCAGCGTGGCCGCCGGCATCCAGCGCGTGGGCCGCGCCGGGCACTCGGTGTTCGACGTCTCCCGCGGGGTGATCCTGCCCAAGTTCCGGGGCGAT
>DASRBU010000456.1:0-2546 GCA_035653475.1 Candidatus Dormiibacterota bacterium
GCGGCAGGGATCTGCGTGCTCGCCAACTACCTCGCCCAGGTCCCCTACGACCTGCACCTCTACGGGACCAGGTACAACCCGGCCGGGGCCGCCCTGCTGGCCCTGACCCTGGCCTGGTTCCTGACCGGCTTCCTGCTCCTCCTGCGCGGGAGCGCGGCCGGCTACCTCATGACCCTCGGCTTCGCCATCGTCGACTTCGTCTTCTACCTCTTCAACGCCGTCAACTCGTCCCTGCACGGCTTCGGCCCCCTGTACCACCTCAGCCGCTTCGACGACCCCATCCTCTGGGTCGTCTTCCTGGTCGGCTACGTCAACTTCGTGGCCGCCGGGTACCTGATCTGGCTCCTACTCCGGCGCGGCCCTGCGGCCTGGCGATGACGCCGGGTCATCCGGGCCAACCCCGGACGCGGCGAGGACGCGGCCGACGCGGCTGCCCGGGGCGGTAGGGCCGGGCCCCGGGGCGAGCGTGCCCGCCCGCCGCCGGCCCGTCCGCCAACCGGGCTTCGGCCGGCATCGCGACCGGCGGGCCAGCGCACGCCAGCGGGATCGGTCGCGGGCCACCGCCGGGCGCGCCCCCGTCTCCCCGCCCGGCGCTCCCGACTTCCGGATCGAGGCGTTCAACCCGCCGGCTCGCACGTCCGGTGCGGGCCTGCGCTCCGGGGCCAGCCATGTCCGGGCCGCCCGGGTCCGGCGACCGTCCCCACGGGGCCGGGCCTCGCCCATCTCGGAGCAGGTGCCGCCGACCCGAGGGTTCGGGTCGTGGGGACGACCCTGCTCCCGCAGCTTCCCGCGGCACCGCGCCCAGATTTCTCGATATATGTAGACTATGCCTCGTGGCACGAACTCGACACCCGTCGCCGCAGACCGCGCGCCTGCTGCTGGCGCTGGCGGCAGCCCCGAACGCGTGGCACTACGGCTACGAGCTGAGCCGGGCCACCGGGCTCCGCTCCGGGACCCTCTACCCGATCCTGATCCGTCTGGCCCGGGACGGGTACCTCGAGACCCGCTGGCTGGACCCGGATCGCCCCGGACGGCCTCCCCGTCACGTCTACCGGCTCACGGGCACGGGCCGGGAGCTGGCGCGAAACGCCCTCGCTCGGCCTTCCACCCAGCCGGCGGTCGCCCGGTGATGGCCGGCCACCGGTTCGACCGGCTCGCCGGACACCTGGCGCGGGGGTTGCTGGCGACGCTGGCCTGGTGGGTCGGCCGGCCCGGCCGGGAATGGCTGGAGGCCATGCGCCGGGAGTTGCCCGAGCTGCCCGGAGGGCGCGCTCAGCTGCGGTGGGCGCTGGGCGGCCTGCGGGCGGCGCCCGCGCTGCGGCGGATGCGCGCCAGGCGCCCGGAGCTGGGCTGGGGGCGGTTTGTCGTCCACACCCTGCTGGGCGCGCCGCGCCCTCCCGAACCCCGGCTCCCGGATCCGAGGCCGGAACCGTGGCCGGCCCGGGGGGCCTTCGGGCTGGCGTTGCTGGCCGCGTTCCTGGCCGGCGGCGCGGTGGCGGCTCTGCGTGGACTGCTGGAGGACAGCCCGTACCGCTTCAACGCCGGCGTCGGGGCTCCGGCGGGCATCCATCCCGACCTGGCCAACCCGCTCAGCTTGGCCTGGGATGGGGTGGTGCTGGCCTCGACCGTGGAGCTGGCCGCGGTGCTCGCCGCCGCCCTGCTCTTCCTGCGCCTGGCCCTGGACCCGAGCGCGAGGCGGCGCTGGCGTCACCTCCGAACCGCGCTGGTGGCGGTGGCCACCCTCCTCTGGCTGGTGCTGTCGGCCGCGGTGCTCTGGGGCGCGATCGCGCACCTCAGCGCCCCGGCGCTGTTCGACCGCCCGCCGCGCGGTGAGTACCTCACCTGGCGGTCCTGGCTCGCGATCGTTCTGGTCCTGACCGCAGCCGCGCTCACCGCCAGCGGTGCCATCCTGCGCCTGCCCGGCCGGGGCGCACCGCCACGGAGCGGGTGACGCCGGCCGGCGGAGGCGCTCCGTCGGCCGGCCAGACGGTGGGTCGGGCGGCGACCCCAGGGGGTCGGCCCGAGACGGCCGGCGGCTGCGGGCGGCGCCCGGCCCTCGGCCCTCCGGCCAGATCGGCGGGAGCGCCGGCATGCCGCTCCCGAGCCGCCGGATCGGCTCCCACGGCCCCATCGGGATCGCCCATCACCTCCCGGGACGCCGCCGGGCGGGTCGGTTCGATGCCGCCGCCGGGCGAGCGGGCGGGCCAATCCCGTTCGATCGCACGGGGGGCGTGGCCCGGTCCGGGGCAGGCTCGGAGCGGGAACCGGATGGCGGAGCGGGGCGACGACCGAAGCCCGCGGCCCCCGGCTAGGGGACCAGGACCGCCCGGCCCTGGATCCGGCCCTGCTCCAGGTCGTCGATGGCCTGGTTGACGTCGTCCAGGCGATAGCGTCGGGTCCGGAGTCGGACCTTGCCCTGGGCGTGCAGGGTCATCAGCTCGCGCAGCTCGGCGTGGTTGCCGACCAGGCTGCCGACGATGGAGATCTCGGAGAAGATGAGGTCGATGGTGGGCACCTGCAGGGTGTCCCCGTAGCCGACCACGATG
>DASRBU010000457.1:0-4340 GCA_035653475.1 Candidatus Dormiibacterota bacterium
CCCTGCCGAACCCGGGGGCGCTCCGGCTCCACGCCCGCCCCTACACCCTCGGGGAGTTCGACCGCTTCCTGGTGCGGTTGGGGTGGGTCCGCGAGCGCGGCGAGCGGGCCATCCCCCGCTCGGTCCTGGCCCGGCTGCGGGAGGCCGTGATTCAGGGGGAGGAGGTGGCCGACGCCCAGCTCGCGCTGGAGCTGGCCCGTCACCGGGAGACCTTCCTCGGACAGCTGTACCCGGAGAAGCTCTTCTCCTCTGACGGCAAGGGCGGCCCCCCGGTCACCGACCTGCTCGACCTGCTGGAGGCGGCCGAGGTCTGGCAGCTCCCGGGGAAGGAGGGGGACCATGGCTGACCCGCTCCGGATGGAGATCGAGTTCATTTCTGATTGGCAGGTGGGCACCGGCACCCGCGCGCCCACCATCGACGTCCTGGTCGCCCGCGACCGCGACGGCCTCCCCTGCGTGCCGGCCAAGACGCTCATCGGCATCTGGCGGGACGCCTGCGAGGTCGCCGCCCGGGCCCTGGACGGCGGCGCCGCCGGGGCCTGGACGGGGTGGGTGCGCTACCTCTTCGGTGACCAGGCCACGGACCCGCGTCCCGGGGCCGTCCCACCGAGCCCGGCGGCGCTGCGCGTCTCGCCGGCCGGATTCGGGCCGGCGATTCGGGAGCGGCTGCGCCCGGTCGGCCCCGGCGAGGGATCCGAGCCGGCCGACCTCCGGCGGTTGCGGGAGGCCTTCACCTTCGTCAAGCCCGGGGTCCGGATCGACGAGCGCAGTGGGCGGGCCATGGACGACTTCCTCCGCTTCGAGGAGGTGGCCCGGGCCGGGGCCGTGCTGAGCGCCCCGGTGGAGCTGCCCGAGGGTCTCGGCGGGACCGGCCGGGAGGCGGCGCTGGCGCTGTTGGCGGCTGGGGCCACCCTGATCGAGCGCCTGGGCGGGGGTCGGCGCCGGGGGCTGGGGCGCTGCCGGGTCAGGCTCCTGGAGGGGGACTCCGAGGTGGACGCGCTGCGCCTCCTGGAGCGGGTCGAGGTCCCTCCCGAGCCGGGGCCGCCGGAGCCGCCGCCGGCCGCCGCCCAGCCCCTGACCGGGAGCGGCGAGTGGATCGGGCAGGACCTGCGCCTGGTGCTGAGGAGGCCGGTGGTGGCGGCGGCCCAGGTGGTGGGCAACGTGACCGAGACCCTCGACCACGTCCCCGGGGCCGTGCTCCTGGCCTGGTTCTCGGCCGAGCTGGGGCGCCTGGGCGTCGACCCCGCCCCCTGGGTTCGGGAGGGCCTGGTCCAGCTCCTGCCCGCGGTCCCCGAGGTGGAGGGGCGCCGAGGGCTGCCCGTCCCGCTCTGCCTCCGCCGGCCCAAGGAGGGCGGCGGGGAGGGGGAGGTCGAGGCCCACAACGCCCTCTTCGACTCCGACCCCAAGGACGGGGAGGGGGCGGTCGTCCAGACCAAGCAGCTCCGGACCGGCTACCTCGCCCCCCTCGGGGACGGCTCCTTCCGCTGCCGGGACCTCTCGCCCACCTCGCACACCAGCAACACCATCGCCGACGACCTGCAGCGGCCCACCGCCGAGGTGGGCGGCCTCTACACCTATCAGGCCATCCCGGCGGGCACCGTGCTGCGCTCGCGGCTGCTCCTCGACCGGTCGGTGGCGGAGGCGCTGGACCGGCTCGCGCCGGCCTGGCGCCGGAGGCTGGTGGAGCGCCCGGCCCGGCTGGGCCGCTCGCGCAAGGACGACTTCGGTGAGGCGGAGGTGAGCTGGGCGGGCGAGCCCGAGGCGGAGCCGGTGGAGCCGCCCGTCCGGGGCGATGCCGACCGGCTCACGGTGTGGCTGGAGACCGACCTCTTCCTGCGTGACCGGCGTGGCCGGCCCGCCACCACGGTGGAGGAGCTGGCCCGCGCCCTGGGCGAGGCGCTCCGGGTCCGGCTCCGGCCCCAGCCGGAGGCCACCTTCCTCCGCGTCCGGCGCCTGGAGGGGTTCCACACCGTCTGGGGCCTGCCCCGGCCGAGTCTGGTCCTGCTGGCTGCGGGGGGCTGCGCGCGCTTCGAGGTGGAGGGACGGCTCGACCCCGATCGCCTCCGGGCGGTGCTGGCCGCGGGGCTGGGAGAGCGCAGGGCCGAGGGCTTCGGCCGGGTGCGCTTCGACGACCCGGTGCTGGCCCGGCCTCGCCTCACCTTGAGGCAGGCGGACGAGGCCCCAGGGGCTCCGCCTCCGGAGCCCGAGGGCACGCGGAGCGGCCCACCTCCCGACCTCGACCCCAGGGAGCGCCGCTTCGCCCGGGCGGTGGAGGAGGCGGCCTGGCGGGCGCACCTCGCGCGGCGGGCGCCGGAGCTGGCCAGCGACCCCGACTGGCGCCGCCGAACGCTCGGCCTGGGGGCCCGGGGCGGCCCCAGCCCGAGCCAGGTGGGAGGGCTCCGGAGCCAGCTGGCCAACCTCACCGACTTCGCCAGCGGCGAGCGCGTCCGCGGCTGGTTGAGGTCGCTCCGGGAGCGACAGAAGACGATGTTCGAGCCCGTGGCCCGGCTGGTCGAGGACCGCGACCTGGTCTGGAGGGAGCTGCAGCCAGGGCCGGCGCCCCTCCTCACCGGCGAGGATCTCCGGGACCGGCTCTGGGGGGAGGCGCTACGGACGCTGGTGGACGCCGCCGCCCGGGCCGAGTCCAGGACCGGCGCCGAGGCGATGGGCCAGGGAGTGAGCGATGGCGGGGCGTGACCTGGCCCTTCGGGCCCGCTGGGAGGGTGTGCTGGAGTGCCGCTCGGCGCTGCACGTCGGTGGCCTGGCCGGCGGCGTGGTCGACCTGCCCCTGGCCCGGGACGGGCTGGGCCGGTACCACGTGCCGGGCAGCAGCCTCGCCGGCGCGTTCCGTGCCTGGGCCGCCACCCGGGCCGGCTGGCCGGCGGAGACCGTGACCTGGCTCTTCGGCGGCTCGGAGGGCTCGGGGGTGGGGGCGAGCCGGCTGCTGGTCGAGGACGCCTCGGTGGAGGGGGCGCCGGTGGTGGAGGTGCGCGACGGGGTCGGGATCGACCGTCGGCACGGCATCGCGGCCGAGGCGGTCAAGTTCGACCGCATGGTGCTGCCGCGTGGCACCCGGCTCCGGCTGGAGCTGAGCCTGGAGCTGCCCAGTGGCGCCCAGGACGACCTGGACCAGGTGCGCCAGCTCCTCGGGGCGCTGGCCACGGGCGAGGTCGGGATCGGCGCGGCTCGCTCGGCCGGCCTGGGCCAGGTGGTGCTGGTCGAGGTCCGCGAGCGCCTGGAGCGCCTCGACTCGCGCTCCGGCCTCCTCCGGCTGCTCCGGGGCGAGGGGTGGACGACGCCGGCCCTGCCCTCACCGTCCGGTCTTCCCGACCTGCGCATCGAGATCGACTGGGAGCCGGACCAGCCGGTGATGATGGCCGCGGGTCTGGTCGGTGCCAGCGCCGACGTGGTGCCCTTGACCAGTGGGCTCGGGGTTCGGCATCCGGTGCTCGCCGGCACCACCCTCAAGGGTGTCCTGCGCTCCCAGGCGGAGCGGATCGTCCGCACCCTGCTGGGCCGGGAGGCGCCGGGGCGGCTGCTGGAGCAGGTGCGGGTGCCCCTGGTCGAGCACCTCTTCGGGTCGGACGGGGTGGCGGCGGAGGCGCGGCCGGCCTCGGACGGGTCGGGCCAGGGGAGTGCCAACGGGGTCGAGCGCCTGGGCCGGGGCGCGATCCTGGTCCACGAGTGCTACGCCGAGGTCGGCATCCCGGCCGCGAGCTGGGAGGCGATGCTCGCCGCCGATACCCCTGAGCGGTTGCGGGAGGCGCTGCCGGCCGAGCTGGAGAGGAGCTGGTCCCAGGCCTTCCACGTCGGCATCGACCGCTGGACCGGAGGGGCGGCGGATCAGCTCCTGTTCAGCGCCATCGAGCCCTGGGACCTGAGCTGGGACCGGCTCCGGATCGAGGTCGACCGGAGCCGGCTGCCGGAGGAGGTGCGGGAACCCTGTCTGGCGCTGCTCCTGCTGGTGGTGCGGGACCTGGCCCTGGGCCGGCTCCCTCTGGGCTGGGCGACCCGTCGGGGCTACGGCGCGATCGTGGTCCGAGAGGTGCGACTGGCGACGTCGGACGGGAAGCGGGAGAGCGCCGACCAGTCGGCGCTCCGCGCCCACGGCCTGGCCGGGCTGCTGCCCGCACTGTACCCCGACCGGGCGGTGGAGGGCTGGAGGCGATGGCTGGAGACGAGGTGACCATGGAGCGGTGCCCGATCGAGCTGCGCTGGCGGCGGGCCGAGGGCTGCTCCCTGACCCGGGCGCTGGAGGCCGCGGCCGGCCTCCTGAGCGCCGAGGGTCCCGCCCTGGCCCTGATCCTCACCCCCCGCCGCTGCCACCTGGCCCGGCTGGA
>DASRBU010000458.1:0-2154 GCA_035653475.1 Candidatus Dormiibacterota bacterium
TCCGTCGGCCTGCAGGGTCTCGCGATGGCGGTGCCGCCTCCTCACAGTGTAGGCCGCCCCAGGATGGAGGGGGTCCGGTCCGCCGTGGCCTCCGGGGTCAGGCGTGGCGCTCGCACGGCGGCGCCTCCACCCCGAACTGCCGACCCACCCGAGTCAGCTCGGTCCAGGTGGCCTCGGGCAGGAGCAGGCCGGCCTGGGCTCGGTGGGCCCGGCTCCTGGCCTCCGCCTCCCCCGGGAGCAGGACCTCCGGCCGGCCCGCCACCGGACGCTGGGACCTGGCCGCGGCGAAGGTCCGCTCCACCAGGTCGCGGTAGGCGCCGGCGCCGCCGAACGCCCCCGGGTCGATCACCTGGAGGAAGACGCCGCCGATCCGGCCCTGGGCGCCGTCCTCCCCGAGGGGAGCCCCGGGCAGCCAGGGGGCCTCGTCGTCGATCATCGACAGGCCGCCGAAGAGGGCGGCGGCGAACCCCAGCCCATATCCCTTGTGCCCGGCCACGGCGCCCCCGAGCGGCACCAGCGCGCCGCCGGCGTAGAAGTCGTCGGGATCGGTGGAGGGGCGTCCGAACCGGTCGTAGACGCAGTCGGGGGGCAGGGGCTCGCCCTTGGCCTTGGCCAGACGCACCTCCCCCTCGGCGATGGTCGAGGTCGAGCCGTCGTACACCAGCCGGGAGGCACCGCCGGGGACGGCGAAGGCCCATGGGTTGGGGCCGAAGAAGCGCGTGCGCCCGCCGTGCAGCATGACCGAGCCCACCTCGGGGCCGGCCACGCCCGCGGTCAGGACGGCCAGCAGCCCGGCCTCGGCGGCCCGCTCCGCGTACTCTCCGAGCCGGCCCACGTCCGAGGCATGGCGGACCGCGGCGGCCGCGATCCCGTGCCGCCGGACCTGCCGGACGCACCAGTCGAGGGCGAGGGCGGTGGCGTGGTGCCCGAACCCCCGGTGGGCGTCGACCAGCGCCGTCGCTCCGTGCTCGTGCACCACCTCGGGCAGGGCGGAGGGAACCAGCTCCCCGCGCTCCGCCTGGGCCAGGTAGTGGGGCAGACGGATGACGCCGTGCGCGTCGTGGCCGGAGAGGTTGGCGCGCACCAAGTGGCAGGCGACCTCCGCCGCCACCGGCGGCGGGGCCCCCATGCCCTGCACGACCGCAGCCACGAAGTCGCGGAGCGGCTCGGCCTGGACGTTGAAGAGTCCCCTCATCGGCGGTTCCAGCCCTCGGCGGCTCATCGGGGCGGTCGCAACCGGGGTTGCGCCCAGGGGTCGGGTGCGGGTGACCGGAGGCCGTGCACGCCGGGATCGCCCCCTGGAGCCGGCCTCGCTCCTCCACTGCTCGTCATTCGGGCTCAAATCATGACGCGCCGGCACGCCCGACGTGTGGCGCCGCTCCGGCCCGGGCACCCCGGGGCCGGTGCCGCATTCGCGACGCCCACTGCCCGCCCCGTCTGCGTAGCCTGATGCGTGAGAGAACGCTGATGGCGGTGCCGGACGCGGGCAGGTGGCGGGACGACGTCCAGCGATCGGGCCTCGGGCTGGCGCGGTCGGCGGACGGGGCCGCAGCCGGCGACGGGAGGCCGCTGGTGCAGCTCCCCTTCGCCGACCGCCGCGCGGCCGGCCGTGACCTCGCCCTCCGGCTGATGGGACATGTGGGTGAGGACCTGCTGGTCCTGGGCCTGCCTCGGGGCGGGGTGGTGGTCGCCGACGAGGTGGCCCGCCGGCTGGGGGCGGAGCTGGACGTGTTCCTGGTCCGGAAGCTGGGCGTGCCCGGCCGCGAGGAGCTGGCCATGGGGGCGGTGGCGTCGGGCGGCGTCCGCATCCTCAACCGCACCGTCATCGAGAGCCTGGGGGTCCCCTGGTCGGCGGTCGAGGCGGCGACCGAGCGGGCGATGCGGGAGATCGAGGAGCGCGAGCGGACCTACCGGGACGATCGGCCGGTGGCGCACGTCGCCGGTCGGGTCGTGGTCGTGGTCGACGACGGGCTCGCCACCGGCGCCACCATGCGCGCCGCCCTCTCGGCCCTGCGCTCGATGGGGCCGGGGCGCCTGGTGGCCGCGGTCCCGGTGGCACCTCCGGAGGTCCTGCCTCGGCTGGAGCGGGAGGCAGACGAGGTCGTCTGCCTGGCCACCCCGGAGCCGTTCGAGGCGGTCGGCCTCTGGTATCGG
>DASRBU010000459.1:0-3959 GCA_035653475.1 Candidatus Dormiibacterota bacterium
GGGCGTGGCGCTCGTCGTCTGGGGCGGGCTGGTGGCGGCGGTGGCGGCGACGGCGGTCACCGGTGGGGGAGGGCAGGACGCCTTCCGTTTCCCGATCGGCCTGGCCGTGGCCCTGGGGGCGCTGCTGGTGGGCGGCGCCTCCCTCCGGCTGGCGACCTCACTCCGCCGCCTGACCCTGGCCGCCGACCTCCAGCCGACGTTGATCGCCGTGCAGTCGTACCGGGTGGTGGGCGGGGTGTTCCGGGCCGCCTACGGCTGGGCCAGCTCCCGGCGGTGTTCGCGGTCCCGGCCGGCGTGGCGACCTCCTGATCGGCGCCACCGCGCTCTGGGTGGCGGCCTCGCTACGCGCCGGCCGTCGCCGGGCCGCGGTCCGGTGGAACCTGCTGGGCATGCTCGATCTGGTGGTGGTGCTGGGGATCGGCGCGTTGAGCGCGCCGGGCCCGCTCCACCTGGTCCCCACCGTGCCCAGCACCGCGGCCCTGCTCCAGGCGCCCCTGCTCGTCATCCCCGTCTTCCTGGCGCCGCTGTCGCTCCTCCTGCACGCCGCCTCGCTGCGCGCGATCCTGACCGGCCCGGAGGCGGCGGTGGCCGGCGCGGCGCCCACCGCCGGCCCGCCCTGATCCCGACCTCACCATCCGCGGCGAGGGGCCGTCCCGCCCCTCGCCCCCGCGCCCCCGCCGGTGGCCCGGGACCGTCGCCGGCGGGGCGCGTCACCGCGACCGGCACCCGGTCTCGGGGTCCGGTGGCATGCGACGCAGCACGGCCCACAGCGCCCTTCGCAACCGCCCCGGTCGGGATCCGTCGCCGGAGCCGGCTCGCGACCGCGCCTTCCTTCGCAGGACCTCACGGGCGAGCCGTCGCGCCAGCTCGCGCTCTCGTTCGAGCGCCAGCTGGCGCAGGAGCTCCGAGGGCAGCGGGTGGCTCATCGTCGGCCGGCACCCGCCACTGGCCGGTCACCCTCGGCGTGCGCTCGCCGGTCTCCGCGCCCCGGGTCGTGCCGGTTCGAGACCCGGGTGGGCCGCGGAGGCCGGGGCAAGGGAGCGGACCCCTGGCGGCCGCTGACCACGGCCGGGTCGGTGCCGGCCGTCGCCGCCGGGAGCGAGGGGTGGGGGACCGTCCGGGGGGAGGGCGCCGACGAGGAGCCGTGGCCGGCTCGGGGCTCCCGGGCTCGGTCGTGGCCTTCCGCCGCCGGTCCCGAGTCCGGGTCCGCCAGGTGGATGAACCAGCGCCGCGGCCGCTCTCGACCCGGGTCGGGACGCGAATCCGCCCCCCACCTGAGCGCGGCCAGGGCCAGGGCCACCAGCCCCGCCAGCGCCACGACCGGCAGCAACGTCTCCGACATGGAGCCATTGAGGCATAATTGGAGGCCTAGATGAGCGGCCAATTTGCCGAAATTGGCTCCATGGTGGAGGCGATCGGGTCGGCGTGGTCCCCGCACCACCCCGATCCCCTGCGCCGTTCCCTGGCGGGCGCTCTCCAGGCCGCGATCGAGGCCGGCCACCTGCCCGCCGGGGGCCGGCTCCCGCCCGAGCGGCTGCTCGCCCGGCGTCTCGGGGTCGGCCGCAACACGGTGGCGGCGGCCTACGCGGCCCTGGCCAGCGCCGGGGTGGTCACCCGCCGCACCGGCAGCGGCACCTACGTCGCCAGCGGCCGGCGGTGGTCCGCCGGCGACGCCTCGCGGCTCTCGGACAACCCGCTCCTCCGCCATCCCGAGCCGACCTCGGAGCGTCTCATCGACTTCCGTACGGCCTCGCTGGAGGCGGACGAGTCGGTCGTCCCCGCCCTGCGCGAGGCCGCGACCCAGGTCGCGGTGCTGGCCCATGGCCACGGGTATGTGACCCAGGGATGGGAGCCGCTCCGCGTCGCCATCGCCGAGTACCTCTCCGACGGCGGGCTGGCCAGCGACCCGGACCAGATCCTGGTCACGAGCGGCGCCCAACAGGCGATCGACATCGCCGTGTCGGCGCTGGTCGATCCCGGCGACCCGGTGCTGGTCGAGAGCCCCACCTACCCGGGGGCGCTGGACGTCGTGCGCCGCGTCGGCGCCGCCGTCATCCCCGTGCCGGTGGGGGTCAACGGGGTGCGCAGCGACCAGGTGCGGGCACTCGCCGCCCGGGTCCGTCCCCGGCTGCTCTACCTGACGCCCACCTTCAACAACCCCACCGGGGCCGTGCTGCCCGAGCCGGAGCGCCAGCGGCTGGCCGGCCTGGCCCGCGAGCTGGACTTCGCCGTGGTCGAGGATCTCACCCTGGCCGAGCTGTCCGGCGGCCCGGTGCCGCCGCCCCCGATCGGCGCCTTCGCCCGGGCGGACAACGTGCTCAGCGTCGGCTCCTTCAGCAAGCTCTTCTGGGGAGGGCTGCGGCTGGGCTGGATCCGGGGCCCCAGGTCCCAGATCGCCCGCCTGGCGCGCGTCAAGGCGGTCGGTGACCTCGGCTGTCCCCTGCCCTCCCAGGTCGCCGGTCGGCTGCTCCTGGGTCGGGTCGACGAGGTCCGCGCCCGCCGGCGGGAGCAGCTGCGCTCGCGCTACGCAGTGGTCGAAGAGCTCCTCCGGACTCTCCTCCCGGCCTGGCGATGGGCGACCCCGGCCGGGGGGCCCTCGATCTGGGTGCGTCTCCCCGGTGGGGACGCGGACGGCTTCGCTCGCCTCGCCCGTGCCCACGGCGTCGACGTGGTCTCGGGCACGCACTTCTCCCCCGACGGCTCGACGCCGGGCTACCTGCGTCTACCCTTCTGTCGCCCACCCCAGGTCCTGGAGGCCGGGATCGAGAGGCTGGCCGGCGCCTGGCGCGAGTTCGAGGCGGGTCGGCCGGAGGCGGAGGACGGCTCTCGGCCGCTGGTGTGAGCGCCCCGCGGGCGGCCGGCCGCGGCGACTGCGTCGGGGTCACCTCCCGCCGGCCCCGGGCGCCCTCCCGTCGGCGGGCGTGGGGGAGCGGCGGCGACGGCCGGCGGACCTGGCGGTCAGTGCTCGTGGACGATCACGCCCCGGAGGTTGCGGCCCTCCAGCAGGTCCCGGTAGCCCTGGTTGATCTCCTCCAGCCGGTAGCGCCTGGTCACCAGCTCGTCCAGCTTCAGATTCCCCGAGCGGTAGAGGCCGAGCAGCCTGGGGATGTCGTGCTGGGGGTTGGAGGAGCCGAAGAGGGAGCCCCGGATCGACTTCTGGAACAGCGTCAGCTCGGCGCCGGAGAGGTGGATGGTCTTCTTGGAGCGAGCGGCGACGCCGGTGACGGTGACCTGGCCCCCCTTTCGGATCACCCGGAAGGCGTCGTCGATGACCCGTTCGTCGACCACGCCCACCGTGACCAGGGCGTGGTCCGCGCCCACCCCGGGGGCGAGCCGGCCCCACACCAGCTCGTGGGCCTCGCCGGCGTCGGCGGCGCTGTGGGTCGCCCCCAGCTCCTCCGCCTTCTCCCGCTTCATCGCCACCGGGTCCACCGCCACCACGTGCCTGGCCCCGGCGTGTCGTGCCCCCTGGACGGCGTTGATCCCGATCCCGCCGATGCCGTACACGACCACCGTGTCCCCCGGCCGGACCCCGGCCGTGTGCACCGCCGTGCCCCAGCCGGTCGGCACCCCGCAGCCGACCAGGACCGCCGTCTCCAGGGGGAGGTCGTCGTCCACCCGGACGCACGAGTACTCGGAGATGGTGGAGTAGTTGGCGAAGGCGCCCAGCATGCAGGTGGCGCCCACGTCCTCCTCGCCGTCGTGGAAGCGGAAGGTGCCGTCGGGCAGGCAGCCCCGGGAGAGGTTGGCGCCCAGGTCGCAGAGGTTCTGCTGGCCGGTCGAGCAGAACCGGCACGAGCCGCAGGCGGGGATGAAGGAGCAGACCACGTGGTCGCCGGGCCTCACCCGGGTGACGCCGGGACCGACCTCCTCCACGATGCCCGCCCCCTCGTGGCCACCCACGATGGGGAAGCGGGGGGCGATGTCGCCGTGACGCAGGTGCTCGTCCGAATGACACA
>DASRBU010000460.1:0-28799 GCA_035653475.1 Candidatus Dormiibacterota bacterium
GGATGGGGTGGGGGTTGCGAGGCGGAGCCTCCTCGCAGGTTTGGGTTTCGGCTCGAGGGGTCATACTTAGTAACTCAGGTCATGAAAGCGCACGAGCTGGCACGCGAGCTCAACATCAGCCCTCGAGAGCTGGTGAACTACCTCCAGCAGCATCGCCTGACGCGGAACCCGACCGGGCCGCTCCCGCCCCAGGCGATCGAGGCGGCTCGCAACCAGTTCCGGCGACCCTCGCAGCCGCGCCGGCCGCCGGCCAACGGCGAGCGCAAGGTCACGCTCCCCTCCAGCCTCTCGGTGAAGGACCTGGCCGAGAAGCTCGGGGTCAGCGCCGCCGAGGTGATCAAGAGGCTGGTGCAGAACGGCGTCATGGCCACCACCAACCAGATGCTCGACTACGCCACGGCGGAGATCGTGGCCGACGACTTCGGCTACACGGTCGAGCCGGTCGGGGCCGAGGAGGCCGACCGGGCCGAGACGGAGACCGAGGGTGGGCAGGTCGCCGCCTCCTCACGTGAGGACCTCCTCTCGCTGGCCGGGGAGGACCCTCGCCAGCTGAAGGCCCGGCCTCCGGTCGTGACCGTGCTGGGGCACGTCGACCACGGCAAGACCTCGATCCTGGACGCCATCCGCCACACCCGGGTGGCGGCCGGGGAGGTGGGCGGCATCACCCAGCGCATCGGCGCCTACCGCGTCTCCACGCCCGAGGGCGACACCGTGGTCTTCATCGACACGCCCGGACACGAGGCCTTCACCGCCATGAGGGCGCGGGGCGCCTCGGTGACCGACGTGGCCGTCCTGGTGGTGGCGGCGGACGACGGCGTCATGCCCCAGACGGTGGAGGCCATCCAGCACGCGCGGGCGGCCGAGGTCCCGATCGTGGTGGCCATCAACAAGATCGACCTGGAGACGGCGAACGTCGACCGGGTGCACGCCGGGCTGGCCGAGCAGGGGGTGGTCACCCGCCACCTGGGCGGCGAGCACGAGTGCGTGCACGTGTCGGCCAGGACCGGGGAAGGCCTGGACGCGCTCCTCACCACCATCGTCCTGGTGGCCGAGATCCTGGAGCTGAAGGCCAATCCCGACCGCAACGCCGTCGGCACCGTGGTGGACGCGAACCTGGAGCGCGGCCGCGGACCGGTGGCGACGGTGCTGGTCCAGAACGGGACGCTGCGGGTCGGCGACCACTTCGTCTGCGGGCACATCTACGGTCGGGTACGGGCCATGACCGACGACCGGGGTCGTGGCGTCCAGGAGGCGGGCCCGGCGATGCCGGTGCTGGTGAGCGGGTTCGGGGAGGTGCCGGTGGCCGGGGACGTCTTCCAGGTGGTCGAATCCGAGAAGGTCGCTCGCCAGATCGCTCTGAGCCGGCAGCAGGAACGGCGGACGACGGAGCTGACCGGCGAGCGGCCCTCGCGAACGACGCTGGAGGAGCTGGCCCGGCGCGCCCGGGAGGGCGAGGCGAAGGAGCTCAACCTGGTGGTCAAGGCGGACGCGCAGGGCACCCTGGAGGCGGTGCGGACCGCCCTGGGCCGGATCGCCGACCCCGGGGTCGCGATCAGGATCGTGGGCCAGGGCGTGGGCATGGTGAACGAATCGGACGTGCTCCTGGCGAGCGTGTCCAACGCCACCATCCTCGGTTTCAACGTCAGGGCGACGTCGGCGGCGGAGCGGATGGCGGAGCGGGAGAAGGTCGAGATCCGCACCTACGACGTCATCTACCGGCTGACCGAGGACGTCGAGCGGGCGGCGAGGGGGCTGCGGGAGCCGGCCTATCGGGAGATCTGGGAGGGCCGGGTCGAGGTCGTGGTCCCCATCCGCGTCCCCCGTGTGGGCGTGATCGCCGGCTGTCGGGTGCTGGAGGGGAAGGTGAGCCGCGGCGACCGGGTGAAGTTGATGCGGGGCCGTACCCAGATCTGGCAGGGCGCCATCAGGTCGCTGAAGCACCTCAAGGACGACGTCCGCGAGATGGTGGCTGGACAGGAGTGCGGCATCGGCCTGGAGAACTTCGATGGCTTCCAGCCCGGCGACCTCATGGAGTGCTTCCGCCTCGAGCGCGAGGAGCTCTGAGCGGCACCGCGCCCGGGAGGCGTCCGGCGGTCCCCTGGCCGCCTCCATCGAACACCGAGGAACGTACGTCGAGATGGGTGACCGAAGCGGCGGGACACCGCCCAGGGGGGAGGATGGCGTCGGCCGGTCGGAGCGAGGGGCGTGAGCGGCCACCGCACCGCCCAGGTCGGAGCGCAGATCCGGGAGGAGATCATGCAGATCATCCGTCGGGACCTGAAGGATCCCCGGATCGGCTTCGTCAGCATCACTCAGGTCAGGATGTCCGCCGATCTCCGCTCCGCCAGGATACGGGTGAGCGTGCTCGGGGGCGAGGAGGAACGGGCGGAGACGCTGGCCGGTCTGCGCAGCGCAGCGGGCCACATCCGGCGTGAGCTCGGCCGTCGCCTGGAGAACCTGAGGTTCGCGCCCGAGCTCCGCTTCGAGATCGATCCCTCGATCGAGTACTCGGTGCGGATCTCCCGCCGGCTGCGCGAGCTGCTGCCCGAGGGCGAGGCCGAGGCGCCGCCCGATGAGGGCGAGCAGGAGAAAAAGGAGAAAGGGTGATCAAGACCGAGCTTCGTGAGCAGGCCGACCGGCTGAGGCGGCTCTGCGAGCGTCACGACGAGATCCTGATCCTCGGCCACAAGGACGCCGACGGCGACACCTTGGGCTGCAGCCTGGCCTTCGCCGAGGCCCTGGAGGGGCTGGGCAAGACGGTCCACGTGGTGATCCCCCCGGCGCTGCCCCAGAAGTACGCCTGGATGCCGGGGTTCGACCGGATCCGGTCCGTCCCGCCGGCCGGGGCGGAGGTCCGCCTCGTGCTGTTCTTCGACGCCGGCAACATGGAGCGATCGGGCGACGCGGTGGACCACGTCACCGGGCTCGCCACCATCGTCAACGTCGACCACCATGCCTCCAACTCTCGCTTCGGGAACATCAACATCATCGACCCCGAGGCCTCGGCGGTCGGGCAGATGTGCTTGGACATGCTGGAGCAGTTCGGCTGGCGGATCACGCCGACCATGGCCACCAACCTCTACACCGCCCTGCTCACCGACACCGGAGGGTTCCGTCACGAGAACACGACCCCGGGTGCGCTCCGAGACGCGGCCCGGCTGGCCGCACTGGGGGCGGACCCCAGCTACGTGGCGACCATGGTCTACAAGTCGCGACCGCCGACCACGCTCCGCCTGTGCGGACTGGCCCTGGCCAGCGTTCAGGTCGAGATGGACGGCCGGCTGGCGTGGGCGCGGGTGACCCGGAGGATGCTGCACGAGGCGGGAGCGGTGATGGCCGAGTCGGAGGAGATCATCGACAGCGTGAACTCCCTCGCCGGCCTCGAGGTAGCCGTGGTCTTCAAAGAGATCAACGCCCGGCTGACCAAGATCAGCGTACGCAGTCGGGGGGCCGTGGACGCGGCCTCGCTCTGCGAGCGGTTCTCGGGAGGGGGACACCCCCGGGCCGCCGGGGCGGAGATCAGGCAGCCGCTGGAGCGTGCCGTGCCCATGGTCCTGGCCGCAGCCCGCGAGGCCATCGAGACCGCCGGGGAGCTGGATCGCGGAGGGGAACGGTGCGTGCCGGAGTCCTGAACGTCGACAAGCCGGCCGGCATGACCTCGTTCGCGGTCGTTCGCCGGCTTCGCAGCCTGACCAGGGCGCGCCGGGTGGGCCACGCCGGCACCCTGGATCCGCTCGCGACCGGCGTGCTGCCCATCCTCTTCGAGGCGGCCACCCGGCTCTCCGAGTACGCCCTGCGCCTGCCCAAGACCTACGAGGCGGAGGTGTACCTGGGGGCCTGCACCCCCACCGACGACGCCGAGTCGGAGCCGCAGCCCGTGGCTCCCGCCGATCACCTCACGGCCGAGGTGGTGGCGGACGCCCTGAGCCGTTTCGTGGGCCGGATCGAGCAGCGCCCTCCGGCCTTCTCCGCGGTCAAGGTCGACGGCCGGCGTGCGTACGAACGGGCTCGGCGCGGGGACCTGAGCCGGCCGGCCCCGCGGACGGTCGAGATCCACTCCGCCGAGCTGCTCGACTTCCGGCCAGGCGGGCGGCCCGTAGCCCGTATCCGGGTGACCTGCGGCAGCGGCACCTACCTGCGCTCGCTGGCCCGGGACCTGGGCGAGGCCCTGGGGGTGGGCGGCTATCTGGGCCAGATGTCGCGCACCGCCTACGGGAACCTGCGACTGGAGGACGCTCGCCGGCTGGACGACCTCGGCGACGCGGCCGCGGTGGAGGCCGCGCTGCTGCCCCCGGAGGTGGTGTTGCCGGCCGACATGGAGCGCGTCCGTCTCACCGACGAGCAGGAGGCCGCGGTCCGACGCGGCCGCCCGGTTCGGGTGCTGCCCGAGCCCAGATCGCGGCTCCTGCGGGCGCACGACGAACAGGGACGTCTGATCGCGCTCGGCCACGCCGACCCCCTGCGCCGGACCTTCGTCCCGGACAAGGTGCTGGGCTGACCACGTCCATGGGCAGCGCGGGGTCGAGCTGGGGGCCGGGATGAGGGTCCACTTCGGCCTGCCCGAGGACCGCCTGGCCCGGGTCGTCCTGGCCATCGGCAGCTTCGACGGCGTACATCTGGGGCACCAGGCGGTGCTGCGGAAGGTGGTGGAGGTGGCGCGTGCCCAGGGCGCGACCGCGGCCTGGATCACCTTCGACCCCCATCCCCGCTGCGTGCTCGATCCCGCCAACTGCCCGGCCCAGATCACGACCCTCGAGGAGCGGGTCTCGTTGGTCCGGCGCCTGGGCCTGGAGCACGGGATCGTGCTCCCCTTCGACCGGGCCCTGGCCGCACTCAGCGCCGAGGACTTCATGGCTGGACTGCTCCGGGCCCTGGACCTGCGCTGCCTGGTCGCCGGCCACGACTTCGCGCTCGGCCGGGGGCGCGAGGGCGACGTCGACTGGCTGTGCCGGCACGGGTCGCGCCATGGCTACCGGGTGGAGGTGGTGCCGCCGCTGCGGATCGACGGGGAGGAGGTGCACAGCTCCGAGGTGCGCCGGCTCCTGACCCTGGGCGAGGTGGAGGGCGCCAACCGGCTGCTGGGACGCGACTACGGCCTGGCCGGGCTGGTGGAGCCTGGCGACCGGATCGGCCGCACCATCGGCTGGCCGACGGTGAATCTGGCCGTGCCCCCCGGCAAGCTGGTCCCGGCGCGGGGCATCTACGCGGGCTGGGCCAGCACCCCGTTCGGGGAGCGAGGCGCCGCCATCAGCGTCGGCTACCGGCCCCAGTTCGCGCGCACCGACCTGCGCGTGGAGGCGTATCTCCTCGACTTCTCCGGCGACCTCTACCGGGAGCGCATCGAGCTGCGGTTCGTGGCCCGGCTCCGTGACGAGGCCAGGTTCCCCAGCGTCGAGGCGATGGGCGCCCAGATCGCCCGGGACGTCGAGGCCACGCGCAGGATCCTGGGTCTTGTCCCGCCCTCGCCGTAGCCGCGCTCCGGCCTTCCCTGCTGGTGCCGGTGCGGGTGCTGGTCATCGGAGGGGGAATGGCGGGGTTCATGGCCGCGCTGGCCGCGGTCGAGCACGGCGCGCGCGCCTCGCTGGTGGCGCGCGCCCCGGGGGCGACGGCGGTCTACGCGGGCGGGATGGAGATCGCGATCGAGATCGGGGAGCTGCGGGCCCTGCCCACCACCCAGCCCTACCATCCCCTGGCCCGGCTCGGCCTCAACGAGTTCGAGCTGGTGTCGTTGCTGGACGAGGTCTGCGCTCGCCTGCGGACGGCGCTGGATCGGGTGGGGCTGCCCGTGGTCGGCAGCTGGCGACGAACGGGCTGGTTCGCCGACGTCCACGGCGGCGTCCGGCCCGCGCACCTGGTCCCGCGGACGGTGTCGCCGGGCGAGCTGTCGGCCCTCCAGGGCAAGCGGGTGGCGGTGGTCGGGATCAGCGCCGTGAGCGAGTACGACGCGGTCGAGGTGGCGTCCGCGCTCGGCGAGGCGGGCGTCCGGGCGGTGCCGGTGACCGTGGGCATGGACGTGCCCGCGGGCGCGTCGCTGACCGACCTCTTCGGTCGTCCCGCCCCGCCGGTGGGCACGGTGGCGGACGCCATCGCCTTTCCCCCCGGCCTGGAGGCCCTCCCTCCGAACGGCTTCGAGCTGCTGGCCGCGGTGCCCTCGCCCCACGGCTGGCGGTTACAGCGGGCGCTGGAGGCGGCCCTGGAGATGGCCGGGGTGGGCTTCCTGCAGGGCGAGGTGAGCGGCGTTCAGGCCAGCGGCCGGCGAGTGGAGGCCGTCCTCACCGCCAGCCAGGAGTTGAGCGCCGACCGGTTCGTCCTGGCCACGGGCCGCTTCCTGGGTGGGGGGCTGGTCAAGGAGGGCGAGATCCGGGAGCCGATCTTCGACCTGGGCGTGTTCCACGAGGGGCGGCGGATCGACCGCGAGTGGCCGCTGCGGCTCCAGCACCTGGAGCGGCAGTCGCCGGCCCCGGCCTTCCGCATCGGGCTGTTGACCGACGAGCACCTACGGCCGCTGGACCGCGACGGCCTCGTGGCGTATGAGAACCTCCATGCGGCGGGCTCGGTCCTGGGCGGCTACGACTACGCCCGTGGCTTCGGCTTCGGGGTGCCGATCGTGACCGGGTGGCTGGCGGGACGCTGGGCGGCGATCGGCTGATGCGCAGGGAGTGGCGCCCGGTGCACGACCTCTGGCCCCCGACGCTCATGCGCCTGCGCTCTGGCGCCTCGCTGGCGCCGGTGGAGGTGGCCCGCCCGGAGGGTTTCGAGGAGGTGGCCGAGCTGCTCCGGGAGGCGGGGCGCTCGGGCCGCCGCGTTCTGGCCATGGGCGGCGCCAGCGGGGTCTGCGGCGCCCTGACCCCGGAGGCCGGCGACCTGGTCCTCGATCTCTCCGCCCTGGATCGGGTGGAGGTGGACGAGCACGACCTCGTGGCCCGGGCCCAGGCCGGCATCAACGGCCTGCGGCTCGAGCGCCGGCTCAACCGGCAGGGCCTGACCCTGGGCCACGTCCCGGCCTCGCTCCCGGTGGCCAGCCTCGGCGGCCTGGTCTCGACCCGCTCCTCGGGCCAGGAGTCGTCGCGCTACGGCCACGTCGAGGACCTGGTCCTGGGGCTCACGGTGGCGCTGGCCGACGGCACCATCGTGGAGGCGAGGGTCCAGCCCAGGACGGCCGTGGCCCCGCCCCTGCACCTGCTCTTCGTCGGCGCCGAGGGCTCCCTGGGCGTGGTGCTGGAGGTCGTGCTTCGCCTCCACCGCCTGCCCGAGGCGGTGCTCGGGCGGGGCTGGCGGCTGGAGACGCTGGAGGCGGGGCTGGAGACGATGAGGTCGGCCATGCAGAGCGGCCTGCGGCCGCTGGTGATGCGCCTGTACGACCCCGAGGACGCGGCCCTGCAGGGCCTCGAGGGGTGGTCGCTGGTGGCGGCGGCGGCGGGGCCATCCGCCCTGGCCGAGGCCGAGGCGGCCCTGCTGGCCGGGCTGGCGGCCCGGGCGGGGGCGGAGGACCTGGGTCGAGGACCCTGGGAGGCGTGGCTCGAGCACCGCTTCGACCTCTCGGCTGAACGCCTGCGGGACCTGCTGGCCGCGCCCGGGTCCTTCCTGGACACGATCGAGGTGGCCGCCACCTGGTCGCGGCTCCCGGCCCTGTACCGGGAGGTGAAGGCCCACCTGGGTCGGGTGGGGGTCGCCCTCTGCCACTTCGCCCATGCCACCGCCCAGGGTTGCTGCGCCTACTTCACCGTGCTCGGCCGGGCCCCGGACGAGGCCACGGCGGAGCGGGACCACGCGGAGGCCTGGCGGGGGACGATGGAGATCGCCCTGCGTCACGGGGCCACGATCGGCCACCATCATGGGGTGGGACGAGCACGGGCGCCGTGGGTGGCGGAGGAGATGGGCGGCTGGTGGGAGGTGTGGAGGAGGGTGCGGTCGGCGCTCGACCCCGAGCGCCGCCTCAACCCGGACGGCGTGGGAGGGGACGGTGCCCGATGAAGGACCTGCTGGTCGTGGTCAACCCGGCCGCCGCGGCCGGCCGGACGGGCAGGGCCTGGCCGCGGATCGCCTCCCGCCTGCGGGCGGCCGGCCTGGAGTTCGACGTGGCCATGACCTCGTGCCCGGGAGAGGCGACCCGGCTCGCCCGCGAGGCGGTGCGCGCCGGCCGCCCGATCGTGGCCGCCGCCGGCGGGGACGGGACCGTGCACGAGGTGGTCAACGGCTTCTTCGAGGGTGACGAACCCCTTCCCACCCGGACCAGGCTCGGGGTGGTGCCGGCGGGGACGGGTGGTGACTTCCGGCGCACCCTGGAGGTGCCGCTCGAGCCCGAGGCGGCGGCGGCGGTCCTCCGTGCCGGCAGGAGCCGGCGCATCGACGTCGGCCGGCTGCGGTGCGCGGCGCCCGAAGGTGGGGTCGTGCTTCGCCACTTCGTGAACGTCGCCGACGCCGGCATCGGGGGCGAGGTGGTGGCCCGCGTCAACCGGGCCGGGCGGGAGGGGGGGCTGCTCCGGCGCTTGCCGAGCGGCGAGCTGACCTTCCTTCTCGCCTCCCTCCTGACCCTGCTGGCCTGGCGCAACCGGCCCATGCGGGTGGTGGCGGACGGGGAGGCGCGCGAGCTGATCGCCCAGCAGGTGGTGGTGGCCAACGGCCGGTACTTCGGCGGGGGGATGAAGGTCGCCCCCCTGGCCCGGCCCGACGACGGGCTGCTGGACGTGGTTATCGCCGGGGATCTGAGCTGGTGGGACAACCTGAGGGGCCTGGGCCGGGTCCGGCGGGGCACGCACCTGGACGTCCCCGGGCCGAAGATCCTGTTCACCCGGGCCCGGCGGGTCGAGGTCGACTCGCCGGAGCCGGTCCGCGTGGACGCCGACGGTGAGCAGCCGGGCTCGCTGCCGGCCGTCTTCGAGGTCGTTCCCGGAGCTCTGGAGGTGATATGTCCCTGACCCATGGAGTCGTGGCCGCCCCCCACTACCTGGCCGCCGAGGCCGGCGCCGAGGTGCTGCGCCAGGGCGGGAACGCGGTCGACGCCGCGGTGGCGGCGGACGCCGTCCTGTGCGTCGTGTATCCGCACATGACCTCCATCGGGGGCGATCTCTTCGCCCTGGTCTGGGCCGCCGGAGCCGACCGTCCGGTGGGCCTGGCCGGGGCGGGCCGTTCGGGCTCGCTGGCCACCATCGAGGCCGTTCGGGCCCGCGGTCACCGGGTGATGCCGGAACGGGGGCCGCTCACGGTCACGGTGCCGGGGACGGTGGAGGCCTGGGGGCGCCTGGTGGAGCGGTTCGGCAGCCTGGGGATGGCCCCCTTGATGGCCGCCGCCGTGCGTCACGCCCGTCACGGCTTCATCGTCACCGCCAACCTGGCCACCTTCCTCAACGACCACGCCGGGTGGCTGATGGCGGACCCGGAGAGCGCGCGGCTGCTGCCGCCCCTCAAAGCGGGCATGCTGATGCGGAACCCGGAGCTGGCCGACACGCTCGCCTCCATCGGCGAGGGCGGCTTCCAGCGCTTCTACCGGGGCGACACGGCCCGTGCCATCGTGGGCACGCTGGAGGCGCGAGGTGGGTTCCTGGTGGCCGAGGACCTGGCCCGGCATCGCTCCCAGTGGGTGGAGCCGCTCGAGATTCGCTACCGCGACCTGGTCGTCTACGAGCTGCCGCCGCCCACCCAGGGCCTGGCCGCGGCCGGCATGCTGAAGCGCCTGGAGCTGCTGGACCGATCCCGCCTGGAGCCCGGGCCGGCCTTCGCCGCCGAGCTCCGGTGGGCCCGGGACGCGGTCTATCCGCTCCGAGAGCGATACATCAGCGATCCGGACTTCGCCCCCGTCCCCGAGGAGCCGTTCCTGGACCCCGGCTGGCGGGAGGCGGGGGTCGCGCCCCCCCTGCCCGAGGGCGACACCATCTACCTCTGCGCCGCCGACGAGCACGGCAACGTGGTCTCGCTGATCCAGAGCGTGGCCGGCAGCTTCGGCTCCGGCGTGTTCGCCGAGGGCACCGGGGTGCTGCTCCAGAACCGGGGAACCTACTTCAGCCTCGACCCCGGGCACGTGAACCGGCTGGAACCCCGCAAGCGGACCATGCACACCCTGATCCCGGCCATGGCCGGCCGCGACGGCCGTTGCCGGCTGGCCTTCGGCTCCATGGGGGCCGACGGCCAGCCGCAGATCCAGGCCCAGCTGCTCGTCAACCTGGTCGACCTCGGTCTCGACCCGGTGGCGGCGGTGGCGGCCCCGCGGCTGCGCGTGCCGCCCGGCGGAGGGGGACTCTGGATCGAGGCCGACTACCCGGGGGCGGCGGAGCTGGCCCGGACGGTGGAGGGGGCGCAGCTGCTGCCGGCCAGGAGCTGGCAGATGGGGCACGCCCAGGCGCTGGTGGTGGACGGCCGGCGCTCGTGGCGGGCCGGCGCCGACCCCCGCGCCGACGGCGCGGTGGTGGTGGTATGAGGTGGCCCGGCGCTGGGGCGGGGAGCGCACCCGGTATAATTGCCTGCCGGTTTGGCAGTCGAGAGTGAGTTGAAGGCAGAGCTGGTCGCGGAGTACGGCCACCACGGCGCCGACACGGGTTCACCCGAGGTCCAGGTCGCGATCCTCACCGAACGGATCCGTCGGCTCACGGAGCACCTCAAGGCCCACAAGAAGGATCACCATTCACGCCGGGGGCTGCTCCTCCTGGTCGGCAAACGCCGGCGGCTGCTGGACTACCTGGCCCGCAACGATGTCGAGCGCTATCGAGCGCTCATCGCCAAGCTGGGCATCAGGCGGTGAATGCACGGGCGGGAACGACCCGCCCGAATCTATTTCGGGAGGTCCAGGCCCCTAGCACCTGGCCTCGAGGCCGGACGGCTTCGAGTTCAGCTGCTAGGTCCCTGACCTCCCGGCGGAGGTGTTGGAGCACGTGGCTGAGGTCACGAAGACATACGAGGTCGCCGGTCAAGGGTTCGAGCTGAAGGCCGGCACGATGGCCGAGCAGGCCAACGGGGCCGTGCTCGCGCGGGCCGGCGAGACGGTGGTCCTGTGTACCGCCACCATGTCCCGGGAACCACGGCAGGGCATCGACTTCCTGCCCCTGACCTGCGACTACGAGGAGAAGCTGTACGCGGCCGGCAAGATCCCGGGGGCCTTCCTGCGGCGTGAGGGTCGTCCCAGCGAGCAGGCCATCCTCAACTCGCGGCTGATGGACCGCCCCATCCGGCCCCTCTTCCCGGAGGGGTTCCATCACGACGTCCAGGTGGTCGCCACCGTGCTCTCGGTGGACCAGGTCATGGACCCCGCCGTCCTCTCCATCAACGGTGCCTCGGCGGCGCTGCACATCTCGGACATCCCCTTCCAGGGACCGATCGGGGCGGTCCGGATGGGCTACCTCGACGGTCAGCTGGTCGTCAACCCGCGCCTGACCGACCTGGAGCGTTCGGAGCTGGACCTGGTCGTGGCCGGGACCCGGGACGCCATCATCATGGTCGAGGCGGGGGCCAGGGGGGTGAGCGAGCAGGTCGTGGTCGACGCGCTCGAGATGGCGCACCGGGAGATCGTGCGCATCTGCGACGCGATCCAGGAGCTGGCGGCCGCCTGCGGCAAGCCCAAGTTCCAGGTCAGCCCGCCGGCGTACGACCCGGAGATGGTGGCGGCGGTGGAGGAGTACCTCGCCACCCGGCTCGACCAGGCCGTCTACCACCCGGACAAGGCCCAGCGCGAGGACCGGGTGATCGGCCTCAGGGAGGAGATGGTGGCGGCGCTCGGGGAGCGCTGGCCGGAGGAGGTGGAGACCCTGGCCAGGCTCTTCGAGAAGAAGCTCAAGGACCGGGTGCGCCAGCGCGTGATCGAGGAGGGCGTGCGCGTCGACGGCCGCGGCCTCCGGGACATCCGCCCCCTGGAGATCGAGGTCGGCCTCCTGCCTCGCACCCACGGGTCGGGCATGTTCCGGCGCGGGCAGACCCAGGCCCTCACCATCCTCACCCTGGGCACGGTGAGCGACGCCCAGCGCCTGGACGGGCTGGGGCTCGAGGAGTACAAGCGCTACATGCACCACTACAACATGCCGCCCTTCTCCACTGGGGAGGCGAAGCCCCTGCGCAGCCCGGGGCGGCGTGAGATCGGCCACGGGGCGCTGGCCGAGCGGGCGTTGCTGCCGGTCATCCCCTCGGAGGAGGAGTGGCCCTACACCATGCGCCTGGTCTCCGAGATCCTCTCCTCGAACGGGTCCACCTCCATGGCCTCGGTCTGCGGCTCCACCCTGGCCCTGATGGACGCCGGTGTGCCCATCAAAGAGCCGGTGGCGGGCATCGCCATGGGGCTGGTGACGCGAGAGGGACGCTATGCGATCCTGACCGACATCCAGGGCGTGGAGGACGCGCTGGGGGACATGGACTTCAAGGTGGCCGGCACCGCGCGCGGCATCACCGCCCTGCAGATGGACATCAAGATCAAGGGCCTCTCCCGGGCCATGATGGCGGAGGCCCTGGAGCAGGCCCGGGAGGCGCGGCTGTTCATCCTCCAGAAGATGCTCGAGGTGATCCCGGAGCCACGCAAGGAGATGAGCCGCTACGCCCCGCGGATCACGACCATCGAGATCAACCCCGACCGGATCCGCGACGTCATCGGCCCCGGCGGCAAGGTGATCCGCAAGATCGTCGAGGAGACCGGCGCCCAGATCGACGTCGAGGACGACGGCCGGATCTTCATCGCCTCCGCCGACCAGGAGGGCACCAGGCGAGCCGTGGAATGGATCAGGAGGCTCACCGACGAGGTGCAGCTGGGGAAGATCTACCGGGGCAAGGTGGTGCGCATCATGCCCTTCGGCGCCTTCGTGGAGGTGCTGCCCAATCAGGACGGTCTGGTCCACATCTCCCGCCTCACGGACCACCGCGTGGAACGGGTCGAGGAGGTCGTCAACGTCGGCGACGAGATCGTGGTCAAAGCAATCGAGATCGACAGCCAGGGACGGCTCAACCTGAGCCGGCAGGCGGCGATCGAGGAGCTGACCGCCCAGGGCGAGCCGGTGGAGGAGCGGATCGACATGGAAGCCGTGGCCGCGGCCCTGGCCTCCTCGCCGCCCGGCCGGGAGGCCCGGGGGCGGAACGGCCGCGGACGGGGCCGCGAGCGTGAGCGCGGGCACGGCCGTGACCGCGAGCACGGGCGCGAGCGCGAGCACCACGGGGAGCGCCGGCGCCGGGAGCGTTGACCCACCGCCGCCCCCCGGCGCGCTCGCGCTCAACGGCGGCCCCCGACTATGCTGTGGCGCCGTGGGCGCACCGCGCATCGTGCTCTGCATCCCGACCCGGGATCCCGGCCCCTGGGTCGAGCCTCTGGTCGAGGGCATTCGTGGCCAGACCCTGCAGCCCTGGCGCGTCCTGATCGTCGATTCCTCGACCGGCGGGGAGGGCGTGGAGCGTTTCGTCGAGCTGGGCGCCGAGATCCGGCGCCTCCCCCCTGAGGGCTTCGATCACGGCGGAAGCCGCAACCTGGCCTTCTCGGTGCAGGGCGCCGACGCCTACCTCTTCCTGACCCAGGACGCCATCCCGGCCCACGCCGAGGCCTTCGAACGTCTGGCCGGCGCCCTCGGGGAGCCCAGGGTCGGGCTCGCCTACGGCCGCCAGCTCCCCCGGCCCGACGCCTCGCCGCTGGCGCGCGCCCACCGGACCTTCAACTATCCCGAGCGCTCGGCCCGCTACCGGCTGGAGGACGTGGCCCGAGAGGGGGTGCGCGCGTTGTTCTGCTCGAACTCGTTCGCCATCTACCGCCGGGAGGCGGTCGCAGCGCTGGGGGGATTCCCGTCCCCCATCGTCAGCAACGAGGACCGCTGGGCGGCCGCGCGCTTGCTGCAGCTGGGATGGGAGCTGGCCTACGTGGCCGAGGCCCAGGTCGTCCACTCCCACGAGCACTCGCCGGTGGCGCAGTTCCGGCGCTACTTCGACACCGGCGCCTTCGAGGCCGAGCACGCCTGGTTCCGGGAGCTGGCCGGGGAGCCGACGGGCGAGGGGCTGGGGATGGTGCGCCGCCAGCTCTCGGCGCTGCGCGAGGCCGGGGTACGGTTCGCGGTGCTCCGGGTGGCGCTGCACGCCGGCGCCGCCTGGTTGGGATATCGGGCCGGACGGGCGCACCGTCGCCTGCCGGCGTCGCTCCGGACGGCCCTGGGTGCCAACCGCGCCTACTGGCGGGCCCAAGGCCGGACGGCCTCCGGGGCCGAAGCCCGGCTCGGGGCCGGCGCCGGCGACCGCCGGCGGTAGGGCTCAGATGCCCACCGTCTCGGCCCAGATCCTCGTCCGAGCCTCGGCCGGCAGCAGCTCGGCGGGATAGACGGCCACCGGGCACCCGAGCAGGCGCTCCAGGTCCGCGCGGAAGCGACCCAGGGAGGTCTGACCTCCCTCGACCAGGAAGTCCATCCGGTCCAGGTCGGCCACGGCCGGCCACCAGCGCATGGCGGCCACCCCGTGCCGTCCGGCCAGCGCCCGGATGGCCGGGCGGCGCTGGGCCACGACCGCCGGCACCGGGCAGATGGCCGCATCTCGCCGGGAGCGCGGCGGCCGGCCCCCCCTCGGCCGCCCGCGGCGCCGCCCCCCGGCGGCCAGGCCGGCCGGGCCCGGCCTGCCCTGACCTTCCCTCCTCGATCGGACGAGCGACATGGGAGGATGATAGCGAACCGATGTTCGAAGGTCCAGCGCGGGGATGCCGGCGCCGGGTCGTGTCGCCTATGCTTCGTGAACATCGTGGTTCGGGTGGCGCTGGCGGGGCATCGAGGGCGGACGGGCAGCGAGCTGGCCCGGGCCCTGGAGGCCGCGGCCGACGTGGAGTACGTGGGAGGGATCGGCCGCGGTGACGACCTGGGCGCTTTCCTCGCCCGCGCTCGCCCGCAGGTGCTGGTCGACTTCACCCATCCGACCGTCGCCCTCGACCACGCCCTGGCGGCGGTGCGGGCCGGGGTCGCGCCGGTGGTGGGCACCAGTGGCCTCGCGCCGGAGGCCGTCGATCGTCTGGAGGCGGCCTGTCGCGGGGCCGGGCTGGGGGGCGTGGTGGCCTCCAACTTCGCCCTGGGGGCGGTGCTGATGATGCGGCTGGCCGAGCTGGCGGCCCCCTTCTTCGAAGCGGTCGAGGTGGTGGAGATGCACCACGCGGAAAAGGCCGATGCCCCGTCCGGAACCGCCCTGGCCACGGCCCGGCGCCTGGCGGCGAGCAAGCCGGGTGGCTTCGCTCACCGCCGGCCGGTGACGGTCACCCTGCCCGGGACGCGGGGTGGGGAGGAGGGCGGGGTGGCGGTCCACTCGGTACGCCTGCCCGGTGTGGTGGCCGACCAGGAGGTGATCTTCGGGCTGCCCGGGCAGACCCTGGTGCTCGTCCACCGCACCATCAGCCGCGAGTGCTACGCCCCCGGCGTGCTCCTGGCCGTCCGCAAGGTGGTGGAGGGGCCGGGCTTCTACCGCGGGCTCGACGAGCTGCTCGGCCTGGGCGGGCTTCGTCTGGGGTGAGCGGGCCTCGGGCACGGCGGGGTCGGCGGCGCAGCGTCTAAACTCCAGAGCATGTCTCGCCGCGGGCAGGGCCTGCGAGTGGCGGTGGTGGGTGCCACCGGGGTGGTCGGGCAGGAGTTCTTCCGGGTGCTGGCCCAGCGTGAGTTCCCGGTCACCGGCCTGAAGGCGCTGGCCTCCGAGCGCTCGGCGGGCGGCTCGGTGCGGTGGGGCGGAGGGACGGTCCCGGTCGAGGCGCTGGACGAGCGGGCCCTGGCGGACGTCGACCTCGCCCTCTTCAGCGCCGGCGCCGATGTCTCCCGCGCCTTCGCGCCGCTGGCGGTCGCGGCGGGTGCCCTGGTGGTGGACAACAGCTCGGCCTGGCGCATGGAGGAGGACGTGCCCCTGGTGGTCCCCGAGGTCAACGCCGCGGACATCGTCCGCCACCGGGGGATCATCGCCAACCCCAACTGCAGCACCATCCCCCTGACCGTGGTGCTGGACGCGCTCCGGCGCGAGGTCGGGCTGGAACGCGTGCTGGTGGCGACCTATCAGTCGGCGTCCGGGGCCGGCCGCGAGCTGGTGGACGAGCTGGAGGAGCAGATCCGCGCCATCGCCGCCGGCGGTCGGCCGGAGGCCAGGGTCTACCCCCACGTCCTGGCCCACAACGTGGTCCCGGGGGGCTGGCCGCTGGAGGAGGACGGCTACAACCAGGAGGAGATGAAGATCGTCAACGAGACGAGGAAGATCCTCCACGCCCCGGAGCTACGGGTGGGGGCCACCTGCGTCCGGGTGCCGGTTCCGGTCGCCCACAGCCAGGCGGTCCTGGTCGAGACCGAGCCGCCCCTCGGGCCCGAGGAGGCCCGGGAGCTGTTGCGCCGGGCGCCCGGCGTGGTGGTGTGGGACGGCCCCGGGCCGAACGACTATCCGACCCCGGCCGCGGTGGCCGGGAGCGACGAGGTGTACGTCGGCCGCATCCGCCGCGATCTCTCCAGCGAACGTGGGCTGCTCATGTGGATCGTGTCCGACAATCTCCGCAAGGGAGCGGCGTTGAACGCGGTGCAGGTCGCGGAGCGGGCGATCGAGATGGGGGTGCTGTAGGGAGATGGGCCAGGAGGTACCGCCGCTGGGGCGGCTCTTGACGGCGATGATCACGCCCTTCCGGGAGGACGGGACGGTCGACTACGCGGCCGCCCAGCAGCTGGCGCGCCAGCTCTGCGAGGACGGGTCCGACGGCATCGTGGTGGCGGGCACCACGGGTGAGTCGCCCACCCTCAGCGACGACGAGAAGGTGGCGCTGATCCGCGCCGTCAGGGAGGCCATCCCCGGCCGGAGCCTGGTGGCGGGGACGGGCACCTACGACACCCGCCACTCGGTGGAGCTCTCGGAGCGGGCGATGGCGGCCGGTGCCGATGCGCTCCTCTGCGTCGTCCCTTACTACAACAAGCCGCCCCAGGAGGGCATGTACCGACACTTCCGAGAGCTGGCCCGGGTGGGTCCGGTGATCATGTACAACATCCAGAGCCGGACCGGCGTGAACATGAGCGCCGAGACCACCCTGCGCTGCGCGGCCGAGCCCGGGGTGATCGGTGTCAAGGAGGCGAGCGGGAACATCGACCAGATGGGGTTCGTCTGCGCCGGCGCCCCGCCCGGTTTCCGGGTCTGGTCCGGCGACGACAGCTTCACCCTGCCCCTCCTGGCCGTGGGCGGCTACGGCGTCATCTGCGTGGTCTCGCACCTGGCCGGCTCGGCCATGAAGCGCATGATCGAGGCCCACCTGGCCGGCCGCAACGACGAGGCCCGCTCCATCCACCATCGTCTGCTGCCGCTGATCAAGGCCCTGATGACCGTGTCCTCCAACCCGGTGCCGGTCAAGTCGGCGCTCAACGCGCTGGGCTTCCCAGCCGGTCCGTTTCGTCTGCCCCTGACCCCGCTGCCCCGTGCCGACCTGGACCGGGTGCTGGAGGCGGTTCGCGCCGCCGGCGACCTGGTGACGTTCCGTGGCGGTGCCCGCGTCGGCTGAGGGCGGCCGGCCCTCGCCTCCCGAGCCGGGGGAGCTGGAGCGGCTGCACGCCCGGATCCGAGCCTGCACGCTCTGCGGCCTGCACGCCACCAGGACCCAGGCGGTGCCCGGCAGCGGCCGGGTGCCCGCGGAGGTCATGATCGTGGGGGAGGCGCCGGGCTTCAACGAGGACGTCCAGGGTCTGCCCTTCGTGGGACCGGCCGGACGGCTGCTGGACACGCTGCTGCGACAGATCGGCCTCTCCCGGGAGGAGGTGTACATCACCAACGTCCTCAAGTGCCGGCCGCCACAGAACCGCGATCCCCTGCCCCACGAGGCGGAGGCCTGCCTGCCCTACCTCAGGCTCCAGTTCAAGCTCGTGCAGCCCCGGGCGGTGCTGGTGCTGGGCCGCCACGCCCTGGAACGGATGCTGCCCGGCGTGGGCCCGATCTCCCGGGTCCACGGCCAGATCTTCGTCCGCTCCGGCGTCGCCTTCATGCCCTGCTATCACCCCGCCGCGGCGCTCCACAACGCGGCCCTGCTGGACGACCTCCAGAAGGACTTCGACCGGGTCCGTGAGTACCTGGATCGTCTCCTGTCCGAGGGATCGAAGGAGCCACCGGAGGCGGCGAGGGATCCCGGATCGGACGGGGCCGAGCCCCCACCGGAGGCGGAGCAGCTGTCGCTGATCTGAGTCGCCCGTCGAGCCTCAGGTACGTGCCGCTCGGGGGCCTGGGTGAGATCGGGCTCAACATGTGGGCCCTGGAGTGGCAGGACGAGGTCCTGGTCGTCGACGCCGGCCTCATGTTCCCCCACGAGGAGATGCTGGGGGTGGACTTGGTGCTGCCGGACCCGGCCTACCTCCTGCAGCCCGGCCGCCGGGTCCGGGGCGTGGTCCTGACCCACGGCCACGAGGACCACATCGGCGGCCTGCCTTTCCTGCTCCGCCGGCTGGAGGTGCCGGTCTACGGCACCGCCCTGACCCTGGGGCTGGCCCAGCCCCGACTTCGCGAGCACCGTGTCCTGCGGGAGGCGGACCTGCGCGAGATCCGGCTCGGGGACCGGGTCCAGCTCGGACCCTTCCGGGTCGAGATGATCCCGGTCGCCCACAGCCTCCCGGACGCGGCCGCGCTGGCCATCGAGACGCCGGTGGGACGGGTGATCTACACCAGCGACTTCAAGCTGGAGCGGAACCCGCCCTGGGGCCGGGGGACGGACGTGGAGCGCTTCCGGCGTCTGGGCGAGGAGGGGGTGCTGCTGATGCTCAGCGATTCGACCAACGCCGACCGCCCGGGCGTCAGCGGGTCGGAGCGGGACCTCGAGCCCCGGTTCGAGGAGATCTTCGAGCAGGCCCCCGGTCGGATCGTGGTGGCGACCTTCGCCTCCAACGTCTACCGCCTCCAGCTGGCGGTGACGCTGGCGGCCCGGCACGGGCGGCGGGTCGCGCTCGCCGGCCGCAGCCTGCGCAACGCCTTCCGGACCGCCCGCGAGCTGGGCTTCCTGCAGGTCCCCGAGGGCCTGGTGGCTCGCCTCGAGGACGTGGGCGACGATCCCCGCCTGGTGCTCCTGACCGCGGGCAGTCAGGGCGAGCCGGTCTCCGCCCTCTCCCGCTTCGCCGCCCGGCGCCACCCGGTGGTGAACGTCCGCGAGGGCGACTGGGTGATCATCTCCGCACGGCCCATCCCCGGCAACGAGCGGCTGGTCAACCGCACCATCGACAACCTCTACCGTCACGGCGCGGCCCGGGTCCTCGCCTCCGAGGCGGAGCGGGTCCACGTCTCCGGCCACGCCCACCGGGAGGAGCTGCTGGAGCTGCTGCGCATGGTCCGGCCCCGCTTCTTCGTCCCGGTGCACGGCGAGTACCGCCAGCTCCACGCGCACGCCCTGCTGGCCCGTCAGGCCGGGGTCCCGGAGGAGCGGGTGTTCCTGATCGAGGACGGGAGCGTGCTCGAGCTGGGACCCGACTCCGCCCGGCTGTCGCATGAAGGGGTGGCGGGGTACGTCTTCGTGGACGGTCTGGGCATCGGGGACGTGGAGCAGGTGGTGCTCCGCGACCGCCGGCAGCTGGCCAGCGACGGCATCGTGATCGCCACCGTCGGCATCGACCACGACACGGGCGCGGTGCGCACCGGCCCGGAGCTGATCTCCAGGGGGTTCATCGACCCCGAGCTCTCCGAGGAGCTGATGACGGAGGCTCGGCAGGCGGCCCTGAGCGCCATCCGGGGGGCCGGCCGAAGGCCGGACCTGGCGACGCTGCAGGAGGCCGTGCACGACGCCATCTCGCGTCTCCTGTGGAGACGCACCCGCCGGCGGCCGATGGTGATCCCGCTGCTGACCGAGCTGTGAGGGGTGACCTCAGGCCTGGTCCGGCGGCCGTCCAGGCTCGGGCGCCGGGGGCCCGACCGCGGCCGGCGCTCCGTCGCGGGGCGCTTTCGGGCAAGATTGCTGGAGGCCAAGCCGTGGAGTCCAGCAACATCCACCAGCGGGCGGGAGTGCCGGTTCGGACGGGAGCCGACGGCGGGGCGGGACGGCCTCACCGGGGCCGGGGGCGGCGCCGCCCTCCGGCGGGCTAGGACCGGGGGAGCGAGGCCGGGACCATGAGGCTGCCCCCGGTCGGCCTGGTCGCTCCCACGCTGTGTCCCCGCTGCGACACCCCGACCGCCTCCGAGGAGGGGCAGCACGTGGACCGCTGCCCGGGCTGTGGTCTGCAGCTCCGCTGGTGCGGCAACTGCCGGGGGGTGGCCAGCCCCTTCGACCGCTACTGCGGGTTCTGTGGCTTCGAGCTGGTGCGGGGAAGCCGTCGCAGTCCGCTCTGGCGCGTCTGGCTGCTGGTAGCGCTGGTGCCGCTGGTCGCGGGCCTGGGCTACGGCGTGTGGTCGGCGCACCTGCTCGACCTGGTCCTGCGCCCGACCTCGACCCCGGCCCCGCCGGCGATCAGCGCCGGCCACCGCAGTCCCGGTCTCGGCCTCCGGTACGCGGCGCCGTTCGGCTGGACCGTGATCGACTACTCGAGCGGCCCGGGCCAGGCGCTTCCCCTGGTGGTGATGTCCCGTAACCCGCTGGACCAGTCGGCGGCGGTCCAGGGTGGGGGCGATCTGACCCGGGTGGGACGGCCGCGATCGACGATCGTGTCCCTGACCAGGACCGTCCCCCAGCGCAGCCTGGTGGGGGAGACGACCGATCCGGCCGCGGTCCTGAGCGCCGAGCTGGCGCCGCTGGTGGAGGCGCCGCCGGCGGGAACCGGCGTCCACGTCCTCCAGCCCGTCCACGCCCTCACCGTCGGGGGACGGCCCGCGGCCGAGGTCCTGCTCCAGGTGGACCGGGGCGGGGAGCGCTACTACCTGGCGCGGACCCTGGTCTACGCCCCCGGCCCCGGTGGCCCCATGCTCCGGGTCGACGCCGTGGTGCCCGCCGGCGAGTGGGAGATGACCCAGAACACCATCACCGCCATCGTGCGCTCCCTCGCCTTCGCCTGAGCCGGCGCGCGCCCGGGAGCCCCGTCGACGTGGAGCTCAGTCGGGCCTGGGCAGCCTCGAGCCGCACTGGGTGCAGAAGCTGTGCCGGTGCAGGTTGTGGTGCCCGCAGGCCGGGCACACCAGACGCCGAGGAGGCGTCCCCTCCTGCCAGCGGTCGCGCTCCCGTCGATACCAGAGCCCGTTCTCCGGCCCCAGGGTCCACTCACGGCCCTCGGCGTCCTGGACCCGGAGCTGGCGCACGGCGGCCCGGAAGCCCCGGTGGTCGAGGGTGCCGGAGCGGCGGCGGGCGACCAGCTCCTGGTACCGCTGCTCGGCCTGGCCGAAGGGGTCGATGGCCATCTTCCGGACAGATATAATCCGCGCAGGCACCGCCTGGTTTCAGCATTGCGTCGTACGACCGCCCGTTCTCGCCGTCCCGGCGCCACGGCCCGACGCGGTTCGGGCAAGCCCCGTCGGTCCCGTGCTCGCCGCCCCGCTCCGCCGCTCCTGACCCCTACCCAGACCCGTGAGGTGGGCGGCGTCGTCGTCGCAGGCCTGGGCCTGCTCGCCGTGGTGAGCGTGCTGAGCGGCGGCGGCCCGCTGCTGCAGGCGGTTCGGCAGGTCCTCTTGGGGCTGTTCGGGCTGGGGTGGATCGTGCCCGCCGGCTGCGCCATCGGCCTGGGCGCGATCTGGATCTGGCCCCGGCCGCCCGCGCTGCACCCGGTCCACCTGCTGCCGGGGGCGATCGGGGTGGTGACCACGCTCGGGGTTCTGAGCATCGCCTCGGCCCCGGCCGGGGGGGAGGTGGGGAGGCTGGTGGCGACGCTGGTGGTGGCGCCGGCCGGCCGGCCGGGGGGACTCCTGATCCTCCTCCTGGTGACGCTGGCGAGCCTGATCGCCGCCCTGCGCTTCAGCCTGGGCTCGGCCCTGGTGGCGCTGGTCTCCGCCGGCCGTGCCGCCTACGCCGAACGGCGGCGCCTGCAGGCCCTGGTCCGGCGCCGGGCGCCGGAGACGAGCCGAGAGGGCGCTCCCTCCGCCATCCCTCCGGAGGCGAACGAGGCCGGCTTCCCGGAGGAGGTTCCCGCCCCGGCCCCGGCTCCGACCGCGATCTGGGTGCCGGATCACCTGGAGGAGCGGGCGCTGGCCCAGGCCCGCCTCGGGGCCCGGGCCGAGGGGACGGCGGCGCCGGCCACGGCGCTCCCGCCGGAGGGGGCCGACGACCTCCCCGTGGTGGCGGGGGAGTGGGACGAGGAGGCCACGGTCGACTGGAAGCTGCCCCCCCTGACCCTGCTGGACAGCGTCTCGACCAAGCGGGAGCGCCAGCAGGAGGAGATCAAGCGCAACGTCAAGATCATCGAGGGAACCCTGGCCACCTTCGGGGTGCAGGCCCGGGTGATCGGGGTCAACACCGGTCCCGCGGTCACCCAGTACGAGCTCCAGCCCGCGGCCGGGGTGCCGGTCCGCCGCGTGGTCGCGCTCCAGAACGACCTCTCGCTGGCGCTGGCGGCGGCACCGCTGCGCATCGAGGCGCCGATCCCCGGCAAGTCGGCCATCGGCGTCGAGGTGCCCAACAAGGCCATGACCCTGGTCACCCTGCGGGAGGTGGTGGAGAGCCCGGGGTTCCGCAGCCCCGACCGGTTGCTGGCGGTCGCGCTGGGGAACGACGTCGCCGGGCAGCCGGTGGCGGCCGACCTGACCCGCTTGCCCCACCTGCTCATCGCGGGCGCCACCGGGCAGGGCAAGAGCGTGTGCATCAACGCCCTCATCTGCAGTCTGCTGCTGCAGGCGACCCCAGCGCAACTGCGGCTGGTGATGGTCGATCCCAAACGGGTGGAGCTCCAGGCCTACAACGGGCTGCCACACCTGGTGGTGCCGGTCATCGTCGAGCCGCACCAGGCGGCGGCGGCCCTGCGCTGGGCGGTCACCGAGATGGAGCGTCGCTACCGGCTCCTGGCCCAGGAGGGGGTGCGCAACCTCGCCGCCTACAACGAGCGGGCCAGGGCCGCCGCCGCCCGCGGCCTCCCCTACCTGGTGATCGTGATCGACGAGCTGGCGGACCTGATGATGGTGGCCGCGGGCGAGATCGAGGAGCTGATCTGCCGGATCGCGCAGCTGGCCAGGGCGGTCGGCATCCACCTGGTGATCGCCACCCAGCGCCCCTCGACCGACATCATCACCGGCCTGATCAAGGCCAACATCCCCTCCCGGATCGCCTTCGCCGTGGGGTCCCAGATCGACAGCCGGGTCATCCTGGACGCGGCCGGGGCGGAGAAGCTGCTGGGCCGCGGCGACATGCTCTACCAGCCGGTGGACGCGGGCAAGCCGACCCGGCTCCAGGGCACCTTCATCTCCGACCGGGAGGTGGAGGCAATCGTCGGGTTCTGGCGGTCGCAGGGCGAGCCTCGCTACCTCGACGAGGTGCTGGAGGCCGCCTCCCCCGGCCCCGACGAGGCGGGCCGGGGCGAGCGCCGGCTGGACCCGCTCTTCGCCCGGGCCGCCCGGGCCGTCGCCGCCGAGGGAGTGGCCTCGGTCTCGCTGATCCAGCGGAAGTTCAACGTCGGCTACTCGCGGGCGGGACGGATCGTGGATCAGCTCGCCGAGCACCGGGTGATCGGTGGTTACCAGGGGAGCAAGTCACGGGAGGTGCTGATGACGCTGCCCGACGTGGACGAGCTCCTGGAGCGGCTCGGCCTGGAGGGGTGACGGTGGTGCGGCCGGGACGGCCTCGGGCGGCTCCGGCGGCGGACGCAAGCGGCGAGAATGACTGCAGATGAACCTGCCCAACGCCCTCACCCTCAGCCGTCTGCTCGCCGTCCCGGTGCTGATGGCGTTGCTGATCGTGAGCTTCCCCTACCACGACCAGCTCGCGGCGGGGGTGTTCTTCGTCGCCTCGCTCACGGACACCCTGGACGGCAACCTGGCCCGGCGTCGCGGGCAGGTGACGGAGCTGGGGAAGTTCCTCGATCCGCTCGCCGACAAGCTCTTCATCCTCTCGGTACTCATCGTCCTGGTCCAGGAAGGGGAGCTGGCGGCGTGGGTGGTGGTGGTGATCTTCGGCCGGGAGCTGCTGATCACGGTCCTGCGCTCGCTGGGCGCGAGCCAGGGGCAGGTGATCGCGGCCACCCCCTGGGGCAAGACCAAGACCGTGCTTCAGGTCCTGGCCGTGATCCTGCTGATCCTGCAGCGCCCCTACCCCTCGCTGGAGGTGCCGGCCGAGGTCGTGGTGGGGATCGCGGTGGCCTTCACCGTGCTCAGTGGGGTCGACTACCTGTGGCGGTTCCGTCACGTGGTCTGGCGGCCGGAGGGGCTGGCGGCGACGGGCGCAGCACCCGGGTCGGGATCACCCGTGAACCCGCTGGTTCGACGTCTGCACGAGGCGCTCTCCACCCGCGGCCTGACCCTGGCCGTGGCCGAGTCCTGCACCGGCGGGCTGCTGGCGGCGGCCATCACCGACCAGCCGGGCAGCTCCGCCTACTTCAAGGGCGGGATCGTCGCCTACTCCAACGAGATCAAGGAGCGGCTACTGGGGGTGCCGGCCGAGCTCCTGGCCCGCCACGGCGCGGTCAGCGCCGAGGTGGCGCGGGCCATGGCGGAGGGGGTGCGCCGCCGCCTGGGGACGGACCTGGCGCTCTCGATCACGGGGATCGCGGGCCCGGAGGCGGACGGGACCGAGAAGCCGGTCGGGCTCACCCACATCTGGGTGGACTCGGATCACGGTGGTGAGGGCCGTCGTTTCGTGTTCGACGGGGATCGCTGGCAGAACCGGCACCGGGCGGTGGTCGAGGCCCTCACCCTGGCCCTGGCCAGGGTGGGCATCACCTCTTGACGTCTCGAACGGGTGTTCGTATGCTGTATCGGCATCCCGGCTCGGTCGGGGTCGCCCGCAGGTGTCGGTCGGAGTCGCCCGCGGGTGAAGGAGGTTGACCGTGCCGGTCAGGAGGAACAGACTCACAGCCGAACGCACGGGCGATGGAGCGCCGGCGGCAGGAGGAACCGTGGAAAAGGAGAAGGCACTCAACACCGCCATCCAGCAGATCGAGAGGAGCCACGGGAAGGGTTCGATCATGCGCTTCGGGGAGGTCGCCGCCTCGCGCGAGGTGCACGTGATCCCGACCGGGGCGCTCTGCCTCGACCTGGCTCTGGGGGTGGGCGGCATGCCTCGCGGCCGCGTGGTGGAGATCTACGGGCCGGAGTCGGCCGGCAAGACCACGGTGGCGTTGCACGTCATCGCCGAGGCCCAGCGGCAGGGCGGGGTGGCCGCCTTCGTGGACGCCGAGCACGCGCTGGACCCGATCTACGCGGCGCGCATCGGGGTCAACATCGACGAGCTCCTGATCAGCCAGCCGGACAGCGGCGAGCAGGCGCTCGACATCGTCGAGGTGCTGGTGCGCAGCGGCGCCGTGGACGTGGTGGTGATCGACTCGGTGGCCGCTCTGGTGCCCAAGGCGGAGATCGAGGGCGAGATGGGCGACTCCCACGTGGGGCTCCAGGCCCGGCTGATGTCGCAGGCGTTGCGGAAGCTGACCGCGGCCATCTCGAGGTCGAACTGCTGCGTGATCTTCTTGAACCAGCTCCGCGAGAAGGTCGGCATCATGTTCGGCAACCCGGAGACCCAGCCGGGGGGACGGGCGCTCAAGTTCTACGCCTCGGTGCGCCTCGACATCCGCAAGGTCGAGGTGGTCAAGTCGGGTCTCGAGAGCATCGGCGCCAGGGTCAAGGTCAAGGTGGTCAAGAACAAGGTGGCGCCGCCGTTCCGTTCGGCCGAGTTCGATATCCTGTTCAACGAGGGCATCTCCCGGGAGGGGGCGCTCCTCGACGCTGCCCTGGAGTACGGGGTGGTCGAGAAGAGCGGGACCTGGATGTCCTACGGCGACGTCCGCCTCGGTCAGGGAAGGGAGAACGTGCGCAACTTCCTGCGGGAGAACCCGACCCTGGCCGGCGAGATCGAGGCCCGGGTTCGGGAGCGGGCGGCCGGGCCGCCGGCCATGCCGGCGCCGGTCGGGGTGGGGCCGGACGAGGGCTGAGGCCGACGACGCGCTGGCGCTCGCGCTGCGCTGGCTCGCGCAGCGCCGGCACGCCGAGGCGGAGCTGGAAGCGAAACTCCGGCGTCGCGGTGTCCCGGCCGGGGCGGTGGCGGCGACCCTGGGCCGCCTTCGCGAGCTGGGATACCTCGACGATCGCGAGTTCGCGCGTGCCCTGGTCGCCGATCGGTCGCGCCGGCGCGGACCGGCCCTGATCGCAGCCGAGCTCTCCGCCCGGGGGGTCGACCGCGAGCTGGTGAGGGAGGTGCTCGCCGAGCTGGGCAGGGACGAGCAGCTGGCCGCGGCCCGGCGGCTGGCCGCGCGCCATCCGGGCCGGCCCGCGCGCGAGCTGGCGGCACGGCTGGCGCGGCGGGGTTTCGCCTCGGACGTGATCCGGGAGGTGGTGGGCGAGGGGGCGCCGGACCCGTTCCCGGAGGGTCCGGCCTGATCGTGCCCGAGATGGCGCCGGAGGGCGGCGGCGTCCCGGCTCGAGCTTGATGGCCAACAAGGTGTCGTTGCCAGGGGTCCGGAGCGGCACTAGAATCCGAATTGGGCCTGCTCCGTGGACGGAGCTGGCATCCGCGAAGTTGCTCTGACCCATCAACGGGGCCGGGTGGCCCCGTCCTCGGCATAGCACCTTCACAACCGAATAACGAGAGGTGAACCATCGAATGTCCGTCTATGTCGTCCTGCTGCTGGTGGTGGTCGCTGCGATCGCGGGTGGCGGGGTCGTGTACGTCGTCGTCCGGCGCAGCTTCCGGCGGCAGCAGCTCGCGCAGCTGGGCGAGATCGAAGCCAGGGCCCAGCGGCGGCTGGCCGAGGTCGAGAGCCTGGTCAAGGAACGCGTGCTCGAGGCCAAGGAGGAAGCCGTCCGGATCCGGGCCGCCGCCGAGGAGGAGACCCGGGAGGCGAGGGCCCAGGTCCAGCAGACCCAGCGACGCCTCCACCAGAAAGAGGAAACCCTGGATCGTCGCGGCGACGAGCTGGCCCGGCGCGAGCAGGGTCTCGGCGAGCGCGAGCGAGCGCTCGAGCGAACCAGGGCCCAGCTCGAGGAGGCCATGCAGCGGCAGCTCAAGGAGCTGGAACGGGTGGCGGCCATGAGCCGTCAGGAGGCGCAGGGGATCCTCTTGAGCCAGGTCGAGAAGGACCTGCGCAACGAGATCGCGCGCCGGGTCAGGGACGCCGATCAGGCGGCCCGCGACGAGAGCGAGCGGCGGGCCCGGGCCATCGTGACCGAGGCCATCCAGCGGATCGCCGCCGACCAGACGGCCGAGACCTCGGTTTCGGTGCTGCCGCTTCCCAACGACGAGATCAAGGGCCGCATCATCGGCCGGGAGGGCCGGAACATTCGCGCCCTCCAGCAGGCCACGGGCATCGACCTCATCATCGACGACACGCCCGAGGCCATCGTGATCAGCGGGTTCGATCCGGTTCGCCGGGAGGTCGCCAAGACGGCGCTGAACAAGCTGATCGTCGACGGCCGCATCCACCCCGCCCGCATCGAGGAGACGGTGGCCAAAGCCCGCCAGGAGGTGGCCCAGCGGATCAAGGACGAAGGCGAGGCCGCAGCCCTGGAGGTGGGTGTCCAGGGTTTGCACCCGGAGATCATCCGGCACCTGGGGGTACTCCGTTTCCGGACCAGCTACGGACAGCAGGTCTTGAGCCACTCCAAGGAGGTCGCCTACCTGGCCGCGGCCATGGCGGCCGAGATCGGCGCCGACGTCCGGGTGACCAAGATGGCGGGCCTGCTGCACGACATCGGCAAGGCCATCGACCACGAGGTCGAGGGCTCGCACGCGGTGATCGGGGCCGATCTGATCCAGCGCTACGGGGTTCCGGCGGAGGTGGTGCACGCGGTCCGTGCCCACCACTACGACGAGGAGCCCAACACGGTCGAGGCGAACCTGCTGATCGCGGCCGACGCCATCTCGGCGGCCCGTCCGGGGGCCCGACGGGAGACGCTGGACGCCTACATCCGGCGTCTGGAGAAGCTGGAGCAGATCGCCAACTCCTTCCCCGGAGTTCTCCACTCGTATGCCATCCAGGCGGGCCGCGAGGTCCGCATCCTGGTACGGCCGGAACAGATCGACGACGCCTCGGCGCAGCTGATGGCCCGTGAGATCGCGAGGCGGATCGAGAACGAGCTCAGCTATCCGGGGCAGATCAGGGTGACGGTGGTCCGTGAGACCCGCGCGACCGAGTACGCGCGGTAGGGGCAGCACAGCTCAGTCGAAGGAGGCTCGTACCCCGAGGGGGCGGGCCTCCTTTTTTTCGTTCGGGCGGGGCCCGGCCGGGGCCCGGGCCCGCCGATCTGGTTTCCTTTAGTGCCGGTGATGGTGTCCGACCCCGTTCCTCACCCACCGCCGCCGGCGCCCCCGGCCCGGCGGATGCCCGGCGAGGCGCCCGCCGGTGGCTGAGGACGACTTCCGCATCCTGTTCGTCGCCGACGTGGTGGGACGTCCCGGACGCCGAGCGCTGGCGGCGCTCCTGCCCGCGGTGAAGGTCGAGTGCCGCCCCCATCTGACGATCGTGAACGGGGAGAACTCGGCCGGGGGCTTCGGGATCACGGCCGCCACGGTGGCGGAGCTGCGGGCGGCGGGCGCCGACCTGATCACGACCGGGAACCACGTCTGGGATCACAAGGAGTTCGTGCACGAGATCGAGCACCTGGAGGGGGTGCTCCGGCCCTGCAACTACCCGCCGGGCGCCCCGGGGGTGGGCGCGGTCACGGTGGAGGCCGACGGCGAGCGCGTCCTGGTCATCAACCTCCAGGGCCGGGTCTTCCTCCCCGACCTCGACGACCCCTTTCGCACGGTCGATTCCGTGCTGGCGAGCCATGCTGGGCCTAAGATCATTTTCTGCGACATGCACGCGGAAGCGACCTCCGAGAAGACGGCGATGGGCTGGCACCTCGAC
>DASRBU010000461.1:0-4120 GCA_035653475.1 Candidatus Dormiibacterota bacterium
CGTGAAGTCGTCGGCCCGAAGCCCCGCCGCCCGGGCGCCGGCGGCGCCCGAGAGCCGCAGCCCTCTGAGCCTCGAGGCCGTCAGCTGGTACACGATGGGCCGCCGGGTGCTCAGGCTGGTCCCCGGGGCGGGCCCGATCTCGAGCTGGCCGTCCTCGACCTGGGAACGGATGCGAGAGAGGAGATCGGGCTCGGCTTCGACGCTGAGGGCGTCGGTGGCGCCGGGCGTGATCACGAGCAGGCCGACGCCGGAGACGTGGACGCGGTCGAACCCGCTCACCGGCCGCTGCTGGGTCTGGAGGCCGGGGCCGACGGGCGAGGCGGCCGTCCGGTTCGGCACTTCCCCCGTGGGGCCATCGGATCGGCACGAGGCCGATACCGTGGCGCCGAGCACGAGCGCGAGGAGCGGGATCAGGATCGAGCCTCGCCACGCCGGCATGGCGGTCCTCCTGCTGGGTTCCCGGCGGTCGATTCTCGCCTCGTGCCTCCCCTTCACCTGCCCGATCGCCTCACCACCTGGCCTTCTCGGGGCCGTCCGCCTCCGGCCCCGAGAAGGGATACGATCGCGGGCGGCGATCGTATCGACGGCCCTTGGCCCGGAACCGGTCTCGGGGCTAGGGGACGGGCTCGTACAGGGCGCAGAGCATGCCGAAGTAGGTGGGCACCTCGTAGGCGAGCAGGCGGCCGCGCCAGCCCGGGCCGAGCGCTCCATGGAGCACCAGGAGCTGCCACCAGCTGTCGGCTTTCGCTCGCTCCACCATGGCCGGATCGAGCAACAGGAGCGCCCCCAGCCGGTCCTGCTCGACGAGCTGGAGCACGAGCTGGTCGTACTCCCGGGAGGCGGGATGGAAACCGTAGGGACCGCCCGGATCGTGGGCGTGGCCCTGGTCGGCGCTGGCCACCAGGGCCACGGGGCGCCCGTGGAGGGCGGCGGCGCGGGCGATGGCCGCGCCGGCCCGGACGTGCTCGGCGGGCGGCAGCTCGGGGCTGGGGGAGATGATCACGACCTCGGGAGCGGGCTCGCCGCGTCCCAGGAACCAGAGCGGGACCAGCGTGCCCCAGTCCATGGGCAGGTCGGCCTCCGCGGGGTCGGGGGCGACCCCCAGCGCCGAGACCCCGGCCAGCCGCAGCGTGGCCAGCACCGCCTCCGCCAGCTCGCGATCGATAGCGCAGCGCAGCCGCACCCGGCGCCGGTGCTCCTCGATCTCGCCGACGGCGACGGTGCCCATGGCCACGGCGATGGCTCCGGGGACGTGGACGTGGTGCGGCGTCACCACCACGATCGTCTCTGGTCGGGCGGCGGCGAAGTGACGTCCCATCTCCTCCATGGCCTCCCGCAGGGTCGCCACCCGGCCAGCCAGCTCGGGGGGGCAGAGCGGGTCGATCAGGATGCCACCGTGCGGCGCGATGGCGGCGATCACGAGACCGCCTCGTCCCTCCCGGGCACCGCCGCCCGCCTGGCGCGTCAACCGCTGGGCCACGTCCGGGGAAACAGTATGCCCCCGGAGCACGGTCGCGACCCGTGGCCGAGGCTGGGCTGGACGCGCCCCGGGGTGGCGGGTACCCTGGGCGCGGGGTAGGTTTGCCTGCATGCCGGTGACGCTGAAGCAGCTGGCGGCGCGGGCCGGGGTCCATCCTTCGACCATCTCCCGGGTCGTCAACCGAGATCCCGGGTTACGGATCGCGCCCGAGACCCGGGCGCGGATCGAGGCGCTGATCGCCGAGACCGGGTACCGTCCCAATGGCGTCGCCCGTAGCCTGAAGCTCCGCCAGACCTTCGTGGTGGCGGTGGTCATCCCCGACGTGACCAACCCTCTCTTCGCGGGCATCTTCCGCGGCGTCGAGGACGTGGCCCTGACCCGCGGCTACAACGTCATCCTCTGCAACACGGACAACCTCCACCAGCGCGAGGCCTCGCATCTGGAGTCGCTGCACGCTCGGCGCGTGGACGGGGTGATCCTGGCCAGCGCCACCCTGGCCGATCCCTCGGTGGCCCGGCTCCGGCAGCTACGGATCCCGTTCGTGCTGGTCAACCGCTACAGCGACACCCGGCACGCCTTCGTGGGCTCCGACGACCTGCTCGGGGGACGCCTCGCCACCGAGCACCTGCTGAGCCTCGGGCATCGCCGCATCGCCCACCTGGCCGGCTCCCAGAAGGTCAGCACCGCGCTGCTCCGCCGGCGCGGGTACCTGGAGGCGCTGAAGCGGGCCGGCCTCGAGCCGGATCCCTCCTTGATCGTCGACGGCGGCTTCACCGAGGAGCTGGGGGCGCGGGCCATGGAGCGGCTGCTGGCGCTGCCGCAGCCCCCGACCGCCATCTTCGCGGTCAACGACATGGCCGCGGTCGGGGCCCAGACCGTCCTCGCCCGCCGCGGCCTGCGCATCCCCGGTGACGTGTCCATCGTCGGCTACAACGACGTCCCGCTCGTCTCCCGGCTGCATCCCCCCCTGACCACGATCCGGGTGCCGCCGGTGCGCTTCGGCCAGACCTCGGCCGAGATCCTCTTCGAGCAGCTCGAGACCGGGAGCGCGTCCTCGCGGCGGGTGGTGTTCCAGCCCGAGCTGGTGATCCGGGCCTCGACCGGCGCCCCGGGGTAGCGACGCCCTCCCGCCGGCGCCGGCCTCCCGGCGTTGCACAAACGTTTGTGTTACCGTGAGGGGAGCGTGAGTCGCCTGGGATTCGTCGGGCTCGGAACCATGGGTGGCCGGATGGCCCGCCGGCTGCTCTCCCTCGGTCACGAGGTCTACGGGTTCAACCGGACCCCGGAGCGGGCGCGGTCGCTGGTCGAGGAGGGCCTGCGGCCATGCCCAACGCCACGCGTCGTGGCCGAGCGCTCGGAGGTGGTCTTCTCGATGGTCACCGGCAACGAGGCCCTGTGCGCGGTGGCGGAGGGGCCGGACGGCATCCTGGCCGGCCTGCGGCCGGGCCAGGTCTGGGTGGACATGACCACCGCCGGCCCGGAGCTGAGCCGGGAGCTGGCACGTCGGGCGGTGGAGCGGGGCGGGTGTCTGCTGGACGCGCCGGTATCGGGCAGCGTGACCACCCTGGAGCGAGGCGAGCTCTCGATCATGGTCGGCGGCGACCGCTCCGCCTTCGAGCGGGTCGAGCCGGTGCTGCGCCAGCTGGGGCCTCGCGTCACCCACGTGGGCGGCAACGGCGACGCCCTCCTGCTCAAGATCGCCATCAACCTGAGCCTGCCCGTCCAGATGCTGGCCTTCAGCGAGGGCGTGTTGCTGGCCGAGCGGTCGGGCATCCCCCGACCGGTGGCGGTGCGGGCGATGCTGGACAGCGTGATCGCCTCGCCCATGCTCGGATACCGCGGTCCCTTCGTGCTCGAGCTGCCCGAGGAGGCCTGGTTCGACGTCTCGATGATGCAGAAGGACGTGCTGCTCGCGCTCGAGACGGGCCGCAAGCTGGACGTGCCCATGCCCGCCACCGCGCTCGCCAACGAGATGCTGACCGCGGCCCGGGGGATGGGCTTCGGCGGCCGTGACTTCGCCGTCGTCTTCCACACCCTGGCCGCCATGGCCGGAGCTGAGCGGCCGGGCGCAGAGGTCGGACCGGCCGGCCGCGCCGAGCCCGGGGCGGCGGCCCCGAGCGATCGCTCCTAGGTCCCGATGCCGGACCGGCTGGTCCAGATCGCGATCGAGACCTGGGCGTCACGGTACGTGGTTCGCGGCGTCGACCACGACGACCTCGCGCGCACCCTGGCCTCGATCGAGACCTGGGACGGCTGGCACGACGCCTGGCGGGCGCTGGGAGACCGTCACGCGGAGCTGGCGCGGCGGGCCGAGGCCCGGGGACACCACCGGACGGCGGGGGAGGCCTACGTCCGGGCCTCGGTCGCCTACCACTTCGCCCGCTACCTCTGGGAGGTGGAGCCGGAGTACGAGGAGACGGGGCGCCGCTCGGTGCGGGCGATGCAGGACGCCCTGCGACTCCTCGACCCCTCCTGGGAGCGGATCGAGGTTCCCTACCGCGGCAGCCGGCTGGCCGCCAACCTGCGCCGTCCCCCAGGCCTGGACCGGCCTCCCCTGGTCGTCCTCGTCCCGGGCCTCGATTCCGCCAAGGAGGAGTTCTTCCACTGGGAGCGGTACTACCTGGACCGGGGCATGGCCAC
>DASRBU010000462.1:0-5554 GCA_035653475.1 Candidatus Dormiibacterota bacterium
GGTGATCGACGTCGTGGCCCGTCTCGTCCCCGGCGTCCTGGGCGACCAGGGATCGCTGGCCCGGGATGCCTTCGGCTCCGACCCCGGGGGGTATCCGCAGTTCACCCGCCCCGCCGAGTGGCGGGGGCTCCGGGTTCCGGACGTGCTCCTCTCCGGGGATCACGCGGCCATCGAGCGCTGGCGTCGCGAGCACGCCCGGGGCGGGGGGAAGCCGCCGTCAACCGTGAACCTGGACGAGGACTAGAACGGAAATGAACGTGATCGACCAGATCGAGAGAGAGCAGCAGAAGGACGTCGTGCCCGAGCTCCAGCCCGGGGACACGGTGCGGGTCCACGCCCGGGTGGTCGAGGGCACGCGCGAGCGCGTCCAGGTCTTCGAGGGCCTGGTCATCCGAGTCGCCGGCGGCGGCCTCCGCCGCAACTTCACCGTGCGGCGTGTCACCCACGGGGTCGGCGTCGAGCGCACCTTCTTGCTCCACTCCCCGCGCCTGGAGAGGATCGAGGTGGTCCGGCACGGCCGGGTGCGGCGGGCCCGCCTCTACTACCTGCGCGGGCGGGTTGGCAAGGCGGCCAGGATCAGGGAGCGGCGTGAGGAGCCAGCGGGCTCACGGGCGGAGGCGCCCCGGCCCCGGGGCGCGCGGGCGGCCGAGCCGGAGGCTGAACCAGAGGCCGAGCCCGAGGAGGAGTGAGCCCGGGCCCGCGGCCGGGGCCGCCTTCACCGCCGGCGTTGCCCTGGCCGGGACCCGGCCTCTAGCCTTCGCTGCGATGAGGGCTCGTCGATCGCTCCGACGTCCTGGGCTCTGGGCCGCCGAGCGCACCGCGTTCGAGATGGGCTACCGGCACGTGGCCGGCATCGACGAGGTGGGCCTGGGGCCGCTGGCGGGGCCGGTGGTGGCGGCGGCGGTTGTCCTCCCGCGGGGGGCGCGACTCCCCGGCCTCGACGATTCCAAGCGCCTCTCGCCGGCGGAGCGGGAACGGCTGGAGGTCCTGATCCGGAAGCGGGCGGTCGCCTGCTCGGTCCACGCCGTCGGCCCGGAGGTGGTCGACCGGGTGGGCCTGACCCGGGCCCGGCAGCTGGCCATGAACGGGGCGGTGACGGGGTTGGAGGTGCCGGCCGACTACCTCCTGGTGGACGCCTGGGACGTGCCCGATCTGCCCCTGCCCCAGATGTGCGTGGTCAAGGGCGACGCCACCTGCGCCTCGATCATGGCCGCGAGCGTGATCGCCAAGGTCCACCGCGACCGACTGATGGTCGAGTACGACCGGGAGTATCCCGGCTACGGGTTCGCCGCCCACAAGGGCTACGGCACCGCCGCTCACCTCCGGGCGCTGGCCGAGCTGGGCCCGGCCCCCATCCACCGCATGACCTGGGCGCCCATCCGAGCCCTGACGGCCACGGCCGGCGGGTGAGTCGGACCCAGGAGGGGAGGGCCTCGCTGGCCAGGGCCGGGGAGCGAGCGGCGGCGGCCTTCCTCGAGCGCCGGGGGTATCGGGTGGTCGCCCGGGGCTTCCTGGCCCGTCGCGGCGAGCTGGACCTGGTCTGTCGACGCGGCGACCGTCTGCTGGTGGTCGAGGTCAAGACCCGCAGCTCCGACGCCTGTGGCGCGCCGGCGGAGGCGATCGACCGCCAGAAGCGCCGGGCGCTGGCTGCGGCGGCGGCCGAGTACCGCGAGCTGGCGGACTGGCGGGGACCGATCGACTTCGCGGTCGTGGCCGTGCACCCCGGCGCCGAGCCGGAGCTGATCGAGGGCCTGGCCTGAAGTCCGGGCTCAGAACGGGAAGCGGGCCGGGTCGAGGCCGGCCCTGGTGCGCCGGGCCCGACCCGAGATCACCATTCGCGGCCGGGCGCGCACGCACTCCGACGGGTGTACCTCGGGCCGCAGCCCATCGAAGATCGGGAAGCGGAGCGTGCCCTCGGGCGACCATTCCGAGTAGCGGATCCCCACCACCAGCTCCGGCCGGCACCAGCGGACGGGCGTGGTCACCGCCGGCGGCGGCCGGAGCGGCGAGGAGGGGACCTCCAGCTCGGCCAGGCGGCGGGTGACCTCGGCCGCCGACTCCTCGTCGAATCCCCCGGCCACCGAGCCGCAGGGCTGGAGGTGGCCGTCCTCGTAACAGGCCACGAGCAGGGCGCCGAAGGGTTGGTCCGGCCCTCCGGGGGTGGCGCCGACGACCACGAAGTCATCGCGGCGCACGGCCTCGACCTTGAGCCAGAAGGGACTTCGCTGGCCGGGGACGTAGATGGAGTCGCGATGCTTGGCCACCACGCCCTCCAGCCCGCGCTCCAGGCAGGCGTCGAACAGCTCCAGGCCGTCCTCCTCGATGTGGGGGGGGACGGCGAGGCTGCCGGCCGTGGTCACGGCCCGGAGCAGGCGTTCCCGACGCCGCTGCAGCGGCTGGCGGAGCAACGGGCGTCCCTGGAGGTAGAGGAGATCGAAGGCGAGGTAGGTCAGGGGCACGGCCCGGAGCAGGCTCGGCCCGCCCGCCAGACGGCGCCGGAGCGCCTGACGATCCGGTCGTCCCTGGGCGTCGGTGGCCACCAGCTCACCGTCGAGGACGGTTCCGGGCGGGACCTGGGCGCCGGCCCGCCAGAGCTCCGGCGCCACGGCGGTGAGGTCGCGCAGGGCGCGGTCCTGGAGCTGCACCCTGCCCGTGCGATCCACGAAGAGCAGGCATCGCAACCCCTCCCATTTGACCTCGAACAGGTAGTCCGGGGAGCTGAAGGGCGCGACCGCCGGCACGGCCCACATCGGCCTGATGGCGGTGGGAAGATCGTCCACTCCCAGGGCCAGCTGGTCGGTGAGCATGTCTCGGAAAGCGTAGGCGGACGTCCCCCCCTTCAGCTAGTCCACCCCGGCGACCCCGGCCCGGGCCGGGGAGGCCCGGGTGCGCCCGGCGGACCGTGGCCGACCGGGCGAGGGCGGGGCGGCATCAGGACCGGGGCCTGACGACCCCTCCGGGCGTGCGCCGCGGACCGCTCGGTCGCCGGCGCCGCAGAGCTGCTGGACCTCGGCGCCCATCAGCTCCTGCACGAAGGTCGAGAGCATCTCGCGGAGCAGGTCGGGGTGCGCCTGCTGCAGCTGCTCGCGCATCCAGGCGACGACCTCACGGTCCATACCGGGGTCGGCCATCGGATTCCTCCCTCAGGTGGGTGAGATCCCTGAAGGATGACCGATGGTCGTCTTCTCTTCGGGAGCCTCAGCGCCCCTCGTACACCACCTGCCCGGACGCTAACCGCCCCGGCCGCCGCCATCCTCATCGAGACCAGGTCACGGAGCACCGTCGGGAACGTCACGTTCACCCGCTCCCCGCTGGCCGAGCGCGGCATCGAGGTCGAGTCGCCCCCGTCAACGGCCGGCCCTACCGGCGGCGCCGCGCCTGGGCGAGGTTCCGCGCCCCTTGGTCGGAGCTGCAGGCGATGGGTACCTGAGGGCCGCCGGCCCCGGATGGCTACCCGGCGAGGATCGGGGAGCCCCGGTTCGTCGTCGACCCGATCGTGGGGGGACGCGCAGGCGGCCGGCGAGGAGGGCTCGGGACGACCATCGACCGCGTCCGGCCTCCGCCACCCGCCTTCTCGCTTCGCCCGAGCCGGGGTTTCACGAGCGGCCGATCACCGGATGGCCGCGGGACGGCGCGGAGGTCGCCTCCCCGAGGCGGTGCGCTCCGGCGGAGGCCGCCCGCCATCGGCTCCCGCAGGTTCGGGGAGCATGGTGGGGCCGGCTCGTCCCCACCCGCCGGTGGGCCGCGCCCGGGCGACGCCGAAGGCGTGGGCCGGGCGGGTGGGTCGGGTCCGGGCCCGCCTTCTCGGCGGCGCGGCGGCCGGCGACGACCACGGTGATCCGTCCCTCCGGTGGCCCCGGTTGCCCGAGGGGTTCGGCGCGGGGCTCGGTGGGGCCGCTCAGCCGGCCTCGACGACCTTGCGCCGCCCGCTTCCCTTGCGCGCCGCCCGGCTTCGCTCCGCTCGCTGTCGCCGGGCCGCCTCCACCGAGGCCCGCAGCGCCTCCACCAGGTCCATCACCCTCGGGGCCGTCTCGACCTCCGGGGCGGTGGCCACCTCCTCGCCCGCGGCCCTGGCCTCGACCACCCGCATCAGCGCCTCGTGGTACTCGTCGCGGTACCGGCTGGGGTCGAAGCGCCCCTCGGCCAGGCTCTGCACCAGGTTCTTGGCCATCTGCAGCTCATGGGGGTTGACCTCCACCCGGGCGGTCCGGTCCTGGATCTCCGGAGCGGGCCGGATCTCGTCCGGCCAGTACAGCGTGTTGAGCAGCAGCACCCCGTCGACCGGTCGCAGGGCGCACAGGTACTCCCGATCTCGGAGCGCGATCTTGGCCACGGCGGCCGTGCCTGTCTCCTTCAGGGCCTGGAGCAGCAGGCGGTAGGCCTTGAGGCCGGCCTGCTCGGGCTCGGTGTAGTAGGCGGACTTGAAGTACAGCCCGCCCTCGATGCCGCGGTCGGAGACGAACTCCTCGATCTCGATGGTGCGGGCGGTGGGAAGGGGAAGGCGATCCAGCTCCGCCTCCTCCACCACCACGTAGCGGTCGGGGCCGACCTCGTAGCCGCGCACCACGTCGGCGTAGGAGACCTCGTGGTCGCCGCTGGAGCACCAGCGCCGGTGCTGGATGGGGGCCAGGTGCTCACGGCACAGCTGCCGGAAGGAGGTGGTGTGGGGCTCCGTGGCGACGTACAGCCGGATCGGGATGTTCACCATCCCGAACCCGATCGCGCCCCGCCACACCGACCGCGTCACGACGAACTCGATGTTAACGGATCGATCGCCTTGTCTGTCTGATTCGATGGTCGATGTTCTGAGCACAACGATGGTGATCGAGGTGCCGGGGGTGGTCCGCGGCACCCCGGCCACGGTTACCCTCCAGGCCATGCAACTCGGTGACTTCGAGCTCCACCTGATCCTGGCCGGGGGCTGGCACCCAGACGGCGGGACGTTCTTCGGCGTGGTGCCCAAGGTGCTCTGGCAGCGGCGGAAGCCGGCCGACGAGCACAACCTGATCCGAGCCGCCTGCGTGGGCGTCGTGGCCCGGTACCGGGGACGGGTGATCGTGTGCGAGACCGGGATCGGCGCCAAGCTGGACGAGCGGCGCGCCCGGCAGCTGGGGACCTGGGAGCCGGAGGGCCTGCTCCACTCGCTGCACCGGCTCGGGGTGCGGCCGGAGGAGGTCGACCTGGTCCTCACCACCCATCTGCACTGGGACCACGCCGGGGGCCTCACCCGCCGTGCCCGGGACGGGCGCTTGGAGCCGACCTTCCCGCGAGCCCGCCACCTGGTGCAGCGGGCGGAGTGGGACTTCGCCCTTCACCCCGATCCGCGGTCGCGGGCCGCCTACCTGGAGGAGGATCTCCTGCCCGTGGCCGAGGCCGGGCTGCTGGAGATGGTGGAGGGGGAGGCCGAGGTCCTGCCCGGCCTGGTGCTCAGGCCGACCGGCGGTCACACCCCCGGGCACCAGCTGCTGCTCTTCCGTCCCTCGCCGGACCTGGCCTGTGTGGTCACCGGAGACCTGGTCGGCCTCCAGCCCCACCTTCGCCTGAGCTGGAACTC
>DASRBU010000463.1:0-3073 GCA_035653475.1 Candidatus Dormiibacterota bacterium
CTCCGGTGGGGATGCCGGTCTGGCCGCCGCCCGCCTGAGGTCCCGGCCGCTCGAGACCCCTCCGGCGGTCCGATCGAGTCAGCGCAGCCGGACCGGACCCCGGGGGGTCTCGAGCGTGGCGATCAGCGCCGGCTCCGGGCCCGGATCGATGGGAAGCTCCACCTCCAGGGCGAGGAGCAGCCGCCGCACCGACTCGGGATCTGGATGCTGGCCGCGGAGCTCCAGCAGGCGAACGCCGGCGGGTGCGTCCCGGCTGGGGTGCGGCGAGGAGCCCCAGTCGATGAGGAAAGGCAGCGGCGTCGGGCCCTCGAGGGGCCCCGAGGTGAGGCGCCAGCGCAGGCGGACCCCGTCCGGCCGGTCGCGGCCCATGGTCTCCACCGGCCCCGGGTCGTGGCCGCGCTCGCGCGCCCGCCGGGCGCGGTCCTCGATGTCCGGCACCCGAATGGCCCAGGCCACCAGGCGCGCCCGCCCCAGCCCGTCCAGCCCGAACCGCCGCGGTCGGGACGGGGTGGGCTGGCGGGGATCGGGGGCGATCAGCTCCAGGTAGGAGCCCGAACCCAGCCCGAGCAGGGCGTTGTGGGTCCCCCGGCCGGGGTGAGCCCCGCCCGCGGCCGGCCGCACCCCGGTGCGGCGGGCCAGGTCCTCCACGCCGGCCTCCAGGTCGGGGACGGCGTAGACGAGGTGGTCGAGCACCTCCCGCCAGTGGTTCATCGCCGAGACCTCGTGCGATGGGGGCGGGGAGGTGTCCCTCCGATGGTGGTCGGTGTCTTCATTGTCATCGATGATGGCAGATCATCGGCTATCAACGATGTGAGAACGATCCGACCGCGCCCCCGGTGCGTAACGTCGCCGGCGACCGTCGCGTTGTCCACGCAGGCAGGGGGCAGTGGGAAAGCCCATCGCCGGCACGGACCTGCCCGCCGACGATCGGCTCGATCCGGCCTCCCGAACACCGCAGGTTCGAGTTCGGAGTCGAGGAGGATGTCGTAACGTTGCGCAACGTCAAACTGCTGAAGCTGCTGAGCGTCCCCGCGGCCGGCCTCGCGGTCATGCTCCTGGCGGTGCCGGTCTACGCGCACAACCTGACCAACGCTACCATCACCCTTGAGTGCGAGAAGGGCCAGATCTCGATCGACATCAAGGGCGATCTCACGGATTCGCCGGAGGGCAGGACCCTCGAGGTCGAGCTTTTCGGCCACACCTCGTCGGGGTGGGAGGACACCCATCAGGGGCTGACCTTCGATCTCACCCAGAACCAGCACGAGTACAAGGGAACCTTCGGCGGCACCGACCTGAGCAAGTACGACCAGGTCGAGGTCCGGGTGGTCAAGGTCTCCGGCTCCGATGGCAACGACCTGGAGATCCAGCTCGCCGGAGAGAAGCAGGCCCACAGTTGGCGGTACTACACCGGCCCGAAGCATCCGCTGGCCACGCTGAAGTCCGCCTGCGTGGCGCCCAGCCCCAGCCCCAGCCCGTCGTCGACCCCGACCCCCACGCCGACCCCGAAGGCCAGCCCCACGCCCACCCCGAGCGGCGGCCTGGGAGGTGGAACCCCGGGCCTGCCCAACACCGGCGTGCAGGGGTGAGCCACCGGGCCTGAACCCCCCGTATAGGCATGCAGGAGGTCGAGCCACGATCACAGGGATGAGGGAGCGACGGACGCTGATCGGGCTCGTCGCGGCGGCCGCGCTGGCGGCCGCGGCCTGCGGCGGCTCCGCCCACCCCACGGCCAAGCGGTCGCCTTCGCGGCCGGCCGCCTCCCCGGCGGCCTCGGCGCCGGCCCGCCACCTGCCGGCGCAGCTGGTGATCCCGAAGATCGGGGTCAGGGCCACGGTCGAGGAGGTCGGGGTGGACAGCCACGGCAACATGGACGTCCCCCGCGACTGGCACGACGTGGCCTGGTACGCGCCCGGGGTCGCCCCGGGGCAGCCCGGCGACGCGGTCATGGATGGACACCTGGACTGGTACGGGGGAGTCAAGGCCGTCTTTTGGAACCTGGGACAGCTGCAGTCCGGTGACCTGATCCAGGTGATCACCGAGGACGGCCTGACCCTGAACTTCCGGGTCAGCGGTAGTCAGAGGGTGCCCTACACCGCGCATCCGGCCGGTCTGTTCGTCTCCGGGGGACCGTCCCGGCTCTCGTTGATCACGTGCACCGGGGCCTGGGACACGGCCAAGTCGGTGTACCTGGAGCGGCTGATCGTCAACGCCGACTACGCGGGACAGGCCTGAGGGGCTCGGAGTCTCGCGGCCGGGCCGCCGGCGTCGGACGCCGGCAGGTCCCGGCCGCGAGCTCCGTGCCACGGGAAAGGAGCGGGCTGCGGTGATAGTGTTGTACCGGTGGAGGGCGTGTCGCTGACCGCCGAGGAACGGTTCGCCGAGTGGTACGTCTGGGCCAAGAGAGAGGTCAGCTCCGAGGGCCGTGTGTGCCTGGGAGCCGCCCAGGCAGCGCTCGAAGCCCTGGAGGCGGGCGGTGACGAACGCTCGGCCCGGCTCGCCGCCCGTCGCAGCGTGGCGGGGCAGGCCGTGGTGCTCCTGGCCCGCGTGCCGCCCCGGCGTCGTGCTTACGCGGAGTGGTACGACTGGGCACGGCGCGAGCTGCGTCTCGAGCCGGCGCGCCTGCACGCGGCCACCCGAGCCGCCATCGAGTGCCTGGACCGGGGTGGGAGCGTCGAGGAGGCGGTAAGGGCCGCCCGGGCCGTCTCCGAGGTCGTCCCGACGTCGGCGGAGCCGGCGACCGCCGGTGGCACCGATGCCCCGGCTCGGCCGGACCTCGCCACCGGACCTGCCTGGACGCCGCCGGCCTCGGTTCGTCCGTCCCCGGCTCCGCCCGCTCCGGCTCCGCCCGCTCCCACGCCGGCCTCTCCGGCGCCGACCCCTCCGGCACCGGCCTCACCGGCCTGGTCGGGACCGTCCGGCCGGGTCCAGCCCCCGGAGAGCTGGCTCGTCCCGGCCACGGCGCCCGCGGTCGTGTCGCCGGCCCTGGGCGTGGAGGCCCAGGCCGGTTTCTGGCGCCGGGTGGTGGCCTTCCTCATCGATGCGGTGCTGGCGACGATCGGGGTGGCGCTGGTGT
>DASRBU010000464.1:0-2368 GCA_035653475.1 Candidatus Dormiibacterota bacterium
TAGCGCTCGAAGAGCCGGAGCAGGCGAGGGGTGCCGACCTCGCCGGCGAACATGCCCCGCTGGATGTCGTTGGGGGAGTCCTCCCCCCCGTAGGAGCCCAGCCAGCCGGCGACGGCGTCGATGTCCACCCCGAACGAGCACAGGATCTCCTTGGCCATTCCCGCACCTCCTCTCGACGATTGTCGCCCCGGCTAGACAGCGATGCCCTCCAGCGTCTGGCCGGGCCGAATGCGGCGGGCGCCGAACAGGGTCAGCCCGGAGAGCACGACCGGCAGGGCGCCGCCCAGGCCGGCGGCCACCGGCAGGGAGAGGCCGGCCCCCAGCAACCCGGTCAGGAGCGCTGCTCCGACGATGGCCCCGATCGGCCCCATGGCGTTGATGAAGGCCGCCCCCGTGCCCCGGGCCCGGGTGGGGTAGGACTCCCCCATGTAGCCGAAGAGGGCCGAGTAGGGGCCGATGATGAAGAACAGCCCGATCATGTAGGTGACCAGGACGGGCACGTTGCCCTGGGCCAAGAAGAGCATGGCGGTGTAGGCCAGCCCGGCCAGGATCCAACCGATGGCGATGGTCTCACGGCGTCCGATCAGGTCCCCGACGTAGCCGTGGACGAGGTAGCCGACGTAGGAGAGGGCGTTGGAGAGCACCAGGAAGAGCAGGGCGTTCTCCATGCTGATGTGCTTGCCCTGGGTCAGCACGGTGGTGGCCAGCACCACGAAGACCTCGATCCCGATCCAGTTGAGCAGGAACGAGAGCCCCAGCCACACCGTGTGCCAGCGCTCGTCGGCCTGGAAGAGCTGGACGTAGCTGAAGTGCCGAGCCTTGTCGGTGTCGACGCCGTGGGCAGCGCCGAAGACGCGCGCCTCCTCGGTCCTTCCCTCCCGGAGCAGTCGCCGGACCCGCTGCGCGGCCAGGAAGCGCGGGGACTCGGGAAGCCGGGTGGCGAGGATGGCGATGAGGATGATGGGGAAGGTCGCCACCGCGAAGGTGCCCCGCCAGCCGATGACCGGCAGGAGGAGCGCGGCCACCCCGGCGGCGAAGAGGACCCCGATCGGCCAGCCGCCCTGGACGAAGCTGTAGAGGAAGCCGCGCCGCTGGGCCCCGTACAGCTCCGAGAGGTAGGTGGTGTTCACCGCCTGCTCGGAGTACCCGAAGCCGGAGAGGGCCCGCACCACCGCCAGGTAGACGGGGTTGAAGGTCAGGGCGGCGAGGCCCGAGCTGAGGGCGGCGCCGGCCGTGGTCAGCACCAGGGCCAGCCGGCGGCCCAGGTAGTCGGTCATCGGCCCCACGGTCAGGGAGACGAAGAAGGTCCCCACCGCCACCCAGGTGGCGATGAAGGTGCTGAACGCCGTCGACCAGCCAAAGTCCTTGGCGATCAGCGGGAGCAGGGTCCCGAACAGGATGTAGTCGTAGACCGACAGCATCCAGGCCAGGAAGGCCACGATCGACACGTAGACGACCTGCCGCGTGCTGACGCCCGGGATCGCCGTCGGGCTCGCCTCGGTTGCCACGATCGACCTCCAGATCACTTGCGATCGCGGTGCCGGCCGCGCCGAACGCCTCCGGCCACGGGGACGGCCCCGGGCCCCCGGCACCCGCCCCATCGGTGTCCGCCGCCCGCTCGGCGAGGTCTCCGCCCCGCGCCGTCGTCTCCCGACACGGGCGGTCATTCGAGGGGGTCGATTGCAGTTGTAACGTCGATTTCTCAATCAGTCAACGTATGCATGGAAGAACCCTCGCTCGGGTGGGGGCCGCGGTCCGGCGACGAGCCGGCTGCACCTCCCGTCTCGCCGGCGCGGTGGCTCGGCTTTGTCGCCCTCCTCTTCGTGGCCCTCCTCCGCGCCGCGGGTGGCCGGTTCCGTCGCCCGCAAGGCCCTCGGCCCCCCGCTTAGAGTTGAAGGCCCCCATGCTCGGACGGTACCGCGCGCTCTTCGACGCCCCCGGAGCCGCCTCCTTCTGCCTGGCCGGCTTCCTCGCCCGCATCACCATGTCCACGGTCGGGCTCGGCATCGTCCTGGCCGTCTCCGGGCTCCGCGGCGGCTACACGATCGCCGGCGCCGTGGCGGCCACCTACGCCCTGGTGGGAGCGCTGGCCGCCCCCCAGGTGGGCAGGCTGGCCGACCGCCACGGCCAGGCCCGCGTCCTCCCCGTCAGCGCCGTCCTGCTCTCGACCGGCGTCGTCGCCCTGGCCGGCTGCGCCGCCCTGGGAGCGCCGGCCTGGACGCTGTTCCTCGCCGCCGTCGTCGCCGGCAGCGGCAACGCCTCCGCCGGCTCGCTGGTACGGGCACGCTGGACCCGGCTCTACCGGGGCGACCCCCTGCTCCACACCGCCTACTCGCTCGAGGCCGTGATCGACGAGCTGGTCTTCATC
>DASRBU010000465.1:0-7059 GCA_035653475.1 Candidatus Dormiibacterota bacterium
CTGCCCTGCGAGCTGGTCTGGCGGACCGAGGACCGGGTCTTCCTCTGCCCCTGTCACGGCCAGACCTTCGACGTGCAGGGACGGTCGCTCGACCTGCACTACCCCCTGCCGGCGCTGCCCCTGGTCAGGGTGCGCGTTCGCGACGACGGCCGAGTGGAGGTTCTGGGGACGTGAGTACGCCGCGGGACGGCATCGAACGGAACCGGATGCGGACCCTCGATCTCTGCCTCCAGCTCCTGGAGGACGCCCTGGCCTCCGGCCAGGTCCGCGTGGACGGCCCGCTGGCCTACCGGTTGCGCCATCTGCTCGGCGCCGGGGGGCTGATCCCCGACCACCGCCTGGAGGGCAGGCGCATCGACCGGGTCCTGGACGACATCTTCGACCTGCAGGCGCAGCTCCTGGGTCAGGACGATCGCCGGGCGGCGGGCTGACCGCCGGCCGGCATCGGCGGCGGCGCCCTGGGCTACCATCGATGCCGTGGTCCGGGCCGCGGCCGGCGCGGGCCGTGCGGTTGGGAAGCGGAGCCCCCGGCCGGGGGTTGCTTGGAGAGGAGGCGCAGGTGATCGGGGAGGCCGGTGGGAGGTTACGGACGCCGCGGGCGGCCGTGAGCGGCCGGAGCCCGACGGCCCGCGGGCGCGACCACCCGGTGGGGTCGGGGGTCGGGGTCGATCGCATCTCGAGCCGGGGTCGGGCGGCGGGTTGAGCCCGGCATCCGGCTGTACCATCCGCGTCTTCGACAGCCTGAGCCGGCAGGTGATCCCCCTTCCCCTGTCGGAGGATGGGGGTCATCCCGGCGGCAGGACGCTCAAGCTCTACGTGTGCGGCGTGACCCCGTACGACTCCGGCCACATGGGGCACGCCTTCACCTTCTGCGCCTTCGATCTGCTGGTCCGCTGGGCGGAGGCGAGCGGCGTTCGCGTCCGCTACGTCCAGAACGTGACCGACGTCGACGACCCGCTCTTCGAGCGGGCGCGGCGGGACGGGGTGGGCTGGAAGGAGCTGGCGGACCGCGAGGTGGGGCGGCTGCTGGAGGACATGCGGGCGCTGGGCTGGCGGCCGCCGGACGTGATGCCGCGGGTGTCGGCCGAGATCCCGGCCATCCTGGCCGCCGTCGACCGGCTGGTCGAACGCGGCTTCGCCTATCAGACCGACGCCCTCTACTACGCCGCCGGCCGCTATCCAGACTACGGCGGCCTGTCCCACCTGAGCCGGCGCTCGATGCTGCGCAAGCTGCGCGACGAGGGGCTCCTGGGCGAGGTGGGACCGGGGGCGAAGCGGGATCCTCTGGATTTCCCGCTCTGGCGTCGTTCGGCCCCCGACGAGCCCTCCTGGCCGTCCCGCTACGGCGAGGGCCGCCCGGGCTGGCACATCGAGTGCTCGGCCATGTCCATGCGCTACCTGGGCGACCAGGTCGACGTGCACGGCGGCGGCCGCGACCTGTGTTTCTCCCACCACGAGTCGGAGCGGGCGCAGTCGGAGTCGCTGACCGGGTGCGTTCCCTTCTCCCGGGCCTGGATGCACACCGGCATGGTCCGGTACCGGGGACACAAGATGTCGAAGTCGCTGGGCAACCTGGTGGTCGTCCCCGAGGCGCTGGCACGGGTCCCGGCCGCGGCCCTGCGCCTCTACCTCGTCGCCCACCGCTATCGACGCGACTGGTCCTTTCGCTGGGAGGGGCTGGTCGGCGCCGCCCGCCTGATCGCCGAGGCGGCGGAGCTCCTCCGCCGCCGGGGCGCCCTCGACCCCGGAGGCAGGGTCCGGCCCTTCGACGCCGCGAAGGCGGGCGGCCGCCGGGGCGCACCCCAGGAAGCCGCCCCCGACCTGGTGGCGCGGTTCTCCGCCGCCATGGACGACGACCTCGACACCCCTCGGGCGGTGCGGGCCCTGCGCGCCGCCGTGCGGCGCGCCGACGCGGCCGGGGCCGGCTGGATGCTCCGGATCCTCTGCGGCGAGGCGGCCCTGACCTGAGGGGGCGACCGCGCCGGCTCGGCCGGGCGGGCCGGGCCGCGCGGGGTATGGCCGCGGTTCACCGGCCGGCGGACCGGCGCCGGGCCAGGTCAGGCGACCTCCAGCTCCGCCCCGCAGTTGGGGCATTCCTCGCCGGGGAAGATCGTGACCCGGGTCTCGCAGCGGGGACAGAGCACGTCCACGGCCACCGGCGCGCTCTCGGCGGCCGCGTCCTCCGCCATCGACTCCGGCACCGCGCTCAGGTCGGCGGCCGGGGCGCCGCAGCTCACGCACAGGTAGCCGGGCTGCACGATCTGGTGGTCCCGGTAGCGGCCGCCGGCGTCGACGATCACCTCGGCGAAGAGCGCCCGGAAGAGCGTGCCTCCGCAGCGGCGGGTGCAGACGAGCCACATGGGACGCAGCTTAGCCCTGCCGTCGCCGGGAGGGAGCCGTGGCCGCCCCGCCGTCCCGGCGGCCTGGCCACGGGCGGTGGGCGGCCGGTCCCCGGCCCGGGGATGCCGAGGTCTGGCCTCCGGTGGCAGACTGGCGCTGGTGCGCTCCATCCTGGTCGGCCTGGTCCTCTTCGCGCTGCTGGCGGTGAGCGTCCTCTCCCTGCGTCCGGGAGGCCTCCGCAGCCAGCTGCGCAACGTGGTCCGGCGGCTGAAGCTGGCGCTGGTCCTGCTCGGCGTCTACCTGCTGGTCTCGGGAGCGCTCAGGGCCGCCTTCCCCGACGCCCTCTGGGCGGAGCTGACCGTGGTCGGGCTGGCCCTGGGCCTGACGGCCGTCTTCCTGGTCCTGGGCCAGGACCACCGGCTGGAGTCCTGATCGGCGAGGACGGCGCCGTCGTCAGCCGGCGATGCCCCCGCCGATCACCTCGCCGCCGGCGTCGCTCTCGTCGTGCTCGGGGAAGCGCCAGCGGCCGAAGGCGCCGACGGCCACCACCGGGACGGTCAGCGCGGCCCCGATCCAGAACAGCTCCCCATAGCGCTCGGCGTCGGCCAGGCCGGCCATGGCGGTGGTGCAGAGGCCGGCCCCCAGGAAGGCCGCGGTGGGGAAGAGGGAGGTGGCCGTCCCTCGCGACTCGGGCGCCACCTCGGTCGCCCAGGTCTGGAAGGTGGAGTGCATGGTCGCGTAGGCCAGCCCGCACATCACGCTGGCGACGAAGACGCCGGCCACCGACTGCGTCAGCGCGGCCACGACCAGGCCGAGCAAGAGGATGCCTCCGCCGACGGCGATCAGGAGGTGGGGGCGAACGCGGGTCGTGGCCCGCTTCACGCCCCGGGTGGCCAGCAGCACCGCCAGCCCGTAGGCCGCCACCACCGCGCCGGCGGCACCGGGGTTCGTGCCCCGCGCCTCCAGCGCCGGAGCGAGGAAGGTGAAAAAGCCGAGGACGGCCGCGCCTTCGGGGATGGTGACCAGGAAGAGGAAGACCATCCAGGGCCGGGTGGCCAGGTGGCGCAGCTGGGCCAGGGGCGGTCGGGCGCCGGCCTCGGGCAGCGACTCGGGCAGCCGGCGCAGGACGAAGGAGAGGACGAGCAGGGCCAGGCCGGGGAGCAGGAAGCCCAGCCGCCAGCTGACGTCGGCGGCCAGCAGGCCCGCACCCAGGTTGGCCACCGCCATCCCCACCGCCACCACCGCCAGCAGGTCGGACACCGCCCGCTGGCGCACCTGGAAGGGGAAGCGGTCGCCGATGTAGGTGAGCGCGCCGGGGAAGAGGCCACAGATCAGGGCGGCGGTGAGGGCCCGGCCGATCACCAGCACCGTGAGGCCAGGGGCCGCCGCCGAGAGGATCGCGGCCAGGCCGGCGCCCAGGCTCGCCACCCGCAGCAGCCGGACCCGGCCGAAGCGGTCGGAGAGGAGGCCGTAGACGACCTGCATGGCCCCGTAGAGGACGAAGTAGGCGGTCGCCATCTGGGCCACGGCCGAGAACGGCCGGTGCAGGTCCCGGGCGATCGGGATCAGCATCGGCCCCATGGAGAAGCGATCGACGTACATGATGAAGGGCCCCGCGTAGAGCAGGTAGGAGCGACTGCTCGAAGCCGTCGCCCGGTCAGCCGTCCTCACCTCCGGCGCGGTGACGAGGGCCGGGCGCTGCGGGCCCGCGACCGGGGCCTGCCCGAACGCGCGCGATCCATGTCGATAGAGAGATCGTGCCACGCGCCCCGGGGTGCGCGGGTCCGGCTCAGGGCGAGTAGCTGACCTGCTGGATCTGTCCGGTGTCCTCGACCGTGCCGTCCGAGCCGGTGGTGACCACGCACCGGTACACGCCGTGGGTGGTCTGCTGGCGCAGGTAGCGAGGCCAGAGCGCCACCAGGTGGTGCGAGGCCGGCCCGTCGTACCCGGTCGAGACCGGGAACCGGCTCATGTCCCGGGTGCCCGTCCGGGCCGGCGAATCGGCGGGGAGGTCCTGGCAGATGTTCCCGGCGTCGACTTGCTGCTCGGCCAGCATGGTGTCGAAGGCCACCTGGACGGTCTGCTCCTCGGCCGCCGCCGCCCGCTGCTGGGCGATGGTGGTGATGCCGACCATGCTCATGGTGACGATGGCGGCGAGGATGCCGAGGATCGAGATCACCACCAGGAGCTCGATCAGGGTGAACCCCCTCTGCGAGTTGCGCGGCAGGTGTGGGCGGATGCGTTGCAGAGCCCGGGGCGGAGCCACCGTCGCCCGGATGCGGTGTCGTCGTCTCATGACCTCTCCCTCGTGTTCACCGGATGCGCTCCCCTTCCAGGTCACGGCCCCCCGAGCCGGTGGGGATGCCAGCCCAGCAGCATGGCGATGGCCAGCCCCACGATCGTCCAAATGCCGAGCGCGACCAGGACCAGGCCGGCCTGCGCGCCCAGCTCGACCGGCAGGCGGAGGCGGCGCTCGCGCCGGGGCAGGAGGTTGACCTCCGGCGTTCGGTGCTCCCTCTCCCTCACCGTCGCGACCTCATGGCGAGCCCGAGGTTGGCCAGGTAGGCGCCGGCCGGGAAGCCGGCCGGCGCCGCCAGCCGGCCGGCGGCCAGCTCGCTGGCCCTGAGCGCCGGCAGGGGCAGGTCCGGCTCGGCCGTCTCCAGATCGCCGGCGATCACCAGCGGGGCCAGGCGCCCGGAAGGGCGTCCGCGGGATGGGTCCCGCCCGCCCTCGCCGGAGGTCCCGGCCGCCGCCTGGTGCCGGTAGGCCCGTTGCAGCAGCTGCTCCAGCGCCTCGCGCCGCTGACGGTCGGTGGGGCCGGCAGAGGCCTCGGCCACGAAGGCCGGGCGGCCCTCCAGGACCAGGGTGAGCTGGAGGCGTCCGCGGCCGCCCTCGATCAGCACCGCCTCCTCCCGTCCCAGCGCCCGGGCCACGGCGATCGACCTGGGCTCCAGGACCTCGGGTCGCAGCCCAGCCGCACGGGCCATCTGCTCGTAGCGCTCGGCGACGTCGATCCAGGTGGCGACCAGGTAGACGCGCTGGCCCGAGGGGGAGCGTTCGACCACGTCCCAGGACCAGGAGGCGCGGTGGGCGGGGAAGGGCAGGTGGCGCTCGGCCGCGTAGCGCATGGCCCGGCCCAGGTCCCGGGGCGGCATCGGGGGCAGGACCACGGTGCGGCTGACCGCGGCCTCGTCCGGCAGCGTCATCCGGCACCGACGGGCGTCGATCCCGGCGTCCACCACCAGGTCGTGCACCTGGCCGGCGAGCCGGAGCACGTCCCCCGGCGCGCCCTCGGGCAGCGCCTCCGGGCGCAGCTCCCGTGAGGTCCAGGCGGCCACCCTCCCCTCCTCGATCTCGACCGCGCTCAGGCGGCCGCCGCCGAAGTCGAGGCAGAGGAGCCCGGGATGGTCGCGGACGGTGTCCAGCGCCCGCCGGAGCGCGGCCTCGGCGATCACGGCACCGGTCCCTCGTAGCGCAGCACGAGGTCCTCGGCCCGTCCGGCCAGCACCACTTCCTCTCCGCCCGATCCCGTGCCGGCCGCCAGCAGGTAGAGCGGGGTCCCGGCGGCGCCCTCGGCGGCGTAGAGCACGGACCGGGCCGAGGCCCCGGCCAGGTGCAGCACCGGCGGCTCCAGACCGCCCAGGTCGCAGTCGAGCGCGACCTCGGCCAGGGCCGGGGATCCCGCCGGGAGGGGTTGCCAGCAGCCCCGGTCCGAGGGCGGGGCGCAGGTGGGGGCGCGCCGGGCGTCGACCCAGGCGGCCCCCGGTCCCTCCCAGCGGGCGGAGAAGAAGATCCAGGCCCGACCCGGCAGGGCGGGGAGGACGGCCACGGCGCAGGCGGCGCCCGGTGGCCGGTCGAGCGGCGCCGCCCCCGGTCCCCGGACCACGCCGTCGAGCCGCAGGCAGCCGGCCTGGGAGCGGGCGCCGCCGGGGAGGACGACGGGCAAGGCCGGCGCCGGAGGCGGCGAGGCGGTCGGCGTCGGGGGGGCGGTGGGGGCGGCCGTGGGAAGGGGCGTTCCGGGCGTGCGCGCCGGCCGGCGCTCGGGACGGGGCGGCTCCGGGCTCGACGGCGCCGGCGTGGGGCGTCCGGTCCGCCCCTCCTCGCCCTCGCCCTGGCGCTCGCCGGATGCCGGCGACGGCCGCGTCGCCGGCGAGGTGGCCGTCGCCGGCGAGGTGGGCCCGGCCGATCGCCGGGGCGCTGACGGGCAGCGCCGCGGATCGGCCTGGACCTGGGCCACCGCCGCCGCCACCGCGCTCTCCACGGCGAAGTCGGCCTGGACCGGGTCGCCGGCCCCCCGGCGTTGCTGGGCGAGGAGGGCGGAGGCGGCGAAGGCGACGGTGCCGGCCAGCAGCGAGACCACCGTCATCACCACCAGCACGGCCACCAGGGCCTGGCCCTGCTGCTCGCTCATCCGCAGCTCCTCCGCGGTGCCCGGTAGGGCACGCTCAGGGCCTCCACGCCCGCGCCCGACAGGTCGATCCGGCCGAACTCGTCCTCGGGGCCCTGCCGGCCGCTGACGCTGACCACGAGGGGCTGGTTGCCCCGGGCCAGCGGGATCTCGGTGGCCCGCTCGCGCCGCACCAGGAGGTAGGCGCCGGACGTGGCCCTGGCGGCGTAGGTCACCGCCGGCCGGCAGTCCAGGGGCGAGCACAGGACCAGCTGGGCCTGGCCAGCGGCGGGCACCGTGCAGGGGACGTAGCGATGGCTGTCGGCCTGCAC
>DASRBU010000466.1:0-4088 GCA_035653475.1 Candidatus Dormiibacterota bacterium
CAACCGCATGATCTCGGCCGCCCTGAAGGGCGTCGAGTTCATCGCCGTCAACACCGACCTCCAGGCCCTGGAGCGCTGCAACGCCGACATCAAGGTCAACATCGGGCGCAAGCTCACCCGCGGCCTGGGCTCCGGTGGCGATTGGACCAAGGGACGCGACGCGGCCGACGAGAGCCGGGCCGAGCTGACCGAGCTGGTCAAGGACGCCGACATGGTCTTCATCACGGCCGGCATGGGCGGCGGCACCGGCACCGGGGCCTCGGCCGTCATCGCCGAGCTGGCCAAGGCCGAGGGGGCGTTGACCATCGGCGTGGTGACCCGCCCCTTCCGCTGGGAAGGGAAGGTTCGCAACGAGACCGCGGAGATCGGCATCAAGAACCTTCGGGAGAAGGTCGACGCCCTGATCGTGATCCCCAACGACCGGCTGACGCAGGTGGTCGACAAGAAGACCACCCTCGAGGAGGCGTTCCGGATCGCCGACGACGTCCTGCGTCAGGGCGTCCAGGGCATCGCCGACCTGATCGTCAACCCCGGGGTGATCAACCTCGACTTCGCCGACGTCAAGGCGATCATGACCGACACCGGTGAGGCGCTGATGGGCATCGGCTTCGGCTCTGGGGACAACCGGGCCGAGGACGCCGCCAAGCAGGCGGTGGCCAGCCCCCTGCTGGAGACGTCGATCGACGGCGCCCAGGGCGTCCTCTTCAACATCACCGCGGGCAAGGACATCACCCTGCACGAGTGCGAGAAGGCGGCGGAGATCATCAAGGGCTCGGCCGATCCGAACGCGAACATCATCTTCGGCGTGGTCAGCGACGACCGCATGCAGGGCGAGGTCAAGATCACGGTGATCGCCACCGGCTTCGGCCGCAAGCAGCGGGCGGCCGCCCAGCAGCAGGCGCCGGCCGCGGCCGAGCCCGCCGCCTCGCCCCCGGCTCCCGAATACCAGCGGCCCCTGGTCGAGGATCGGCCCACCTTCACCACCGACGAGGACGACCTCAACATCCCGGCCTTCCTGCGCAGGCGCGTGTAGTCTCGTAACCTCTTAACCAAGGAAGCTGGTCGAGCAGATGAGATGTCCCTATTGCGGCCACCACGACCTCCGGGTGGTGGATTCGCGCGACTCCGAGGTCGGCGAGGCCATCCGCCGCCGGCGCGAGTGCCTGCGCTGTGGCCAGCGCTTCACGACCTACGAGCGCATCGAGAGCGTTCCGTTCTTCGTGATCAAGAAGGACGGGCGGCGGGAGGACTTCGACCCGCACAAGCTCTTCACGGGCCTCAAGAAGGCGACCGAGAAACGCGACATCTCGCCCGACCGGCTCAACGCCATCGTGGACGGGATCGAGGCCGAGCTACGCCGGAGCGGCCGGGTGGAGATCCCGAGCTACGAGATCGGGGAGATGGTCATGGACCAGCTCCGGGAGCTGGACGAGGTGGCGTACATCCGCTTCGCCTCCGTCTACCGGGAGTTCATGGACCTACAACAGGTGAAGCGGGAGATCGAGCAGGTCCTGTCGGCCCGGGCCGCGACCCGACCCCCGACCAACGCCGCCCGGCGCTGAACCGGTCCGGCCATGGGCCGCGGTCGCGGATCGGCCGGGATGGGGTGGTTGGACCTGCTCTGGCCGCGCCCGGCACGGCGCCGCCGTCCCTTGGAAAGCCGTAAGCCGCCCCATCCGGACGATCTGCTCCGCATCGCCGAGCTCGAGCAGCGGGGGTCCCGTCTCGACCTGCCCCATCCCATCCACGCCCTCCTCGCCCTGGAATCCGAGGTCGCCGGCCGACTCGCCGCCGATCGGCTCGAGCGCCTCGGCTACCGGTGCGCGCTGCGCTCCCGCCGGGACGGCGGCTGGAGCCTGACCGCCACCCTGACCCTCGTGCCCTCACCGGCCGCCATCACCGGGCTGCGCGAGCAGCTGGAGGAGGTGGCCTCCGAGCTGGGCGGCGCCTATGAGGGCTGGGAGGCGCCGATCGTCTCCTGATGGGGACGGTGATGGGCATCCGTGCCCCCACCCGGGCCCGGCGAGGGTCGGACCCGGTTGCGTCGACCGGTCGGGCCGTCGAGGATGGGAGGCGAGATGGCCGACGTGCTGCAGATCGCTGAGCTCTCCCTCCAGCCCGCGCTGGTCCACGGCTTCTCCACCCTGTCGCTGGGCTCCATGCGCGGGGGACGCGACGGGCGCTGGCTGACCCCGGAGCGGCGGCGGTTCGCCCACTCCCTGGGTCTCGATCCCGGGCGGCTGACGGTAGCCGGAGCGGTGCACGGCTGCGCGGTGGCCCGGGTGGACGAGCCCGCGGGCGTGGTTCGGGGTGTGGACGCGATGGTCACCGATCGCCCCGACCTCCCCCTGCTGCTGACCTTCGCCGACTGCTATCCGGTGGTGCTCTTCGATCCCCACCGGCCGGCGCTGGCGGTGGCGCACGCCGGCTGGCGGGGCACGGCGTCGGGGGTGGTCCGGGCCGCGGTGGAGGCCCTGGCCCGGGAGTACGGGTCGCGGCCGGCCGAGCTGGTGGCCGGGCTCGGTCCCGGCGTCTGCGGCCGCTGCTACGTCGTCGGCCCGGAGGTCGCGGCCCGGTTCGACCCGGCCTGCGTCCGCAGGCGGGGCGACGACCACCTGCTCGACCTGGCCGCGGCCAACCGCCGGCAGCTGGAGGCGGCCGGCCTGGCCCGGGAGCGCATCCACGAGCTGGGCGTGTGCACGATGGAGAGCCGGGAACTGGCCTCCCACCGTCGTCGTCCCGACGGCACCCGGGGCGCCTGCATCGCCGCCCTCCGCAGGCCCGACGCCGGACCGGGGAAGGCGGTCGGGCTCGGGGTCGCCGGGGCCGAGGGGGGGCGGCGGTGACGGTCGTCCAGGCGTCCCCCTCGGCCGCGGAGGTACGGGAACGGCTGGCTGCGATTCGGGCCCGGATCGCGCGGGCCGGCGGCGACCCGGATGCGGTCGTGGTGGTGGCGGTGACCAAGGGGCAGCCGGCCGCGGCCTGCCGGGCAGCGGTCGAGGCCGGGCTCACCCTGCTGGGGGAGAACCGGGTCCAGGAGGCGCTGGCCAAGATGGATCAGGTCCCGGGCGCCGTCTGGCACCTCATCGGTCACCTGCAGACCAACAAGGCGCGCCACGCGGGCCGCTTCGCTCTGATCCAGTCGCTGGACTCGGTCCGGCTGGCCCGGGCCCTGGCCCGGACGGGCCGGCGGCTCCCCGTGCTGTTGGAGGTGAACGTCTCCCGGGAGCCCCAGAAGCATGGCGTGGCCCCGGAGGAGGCGCTGTCCGTGGCCGAGCAGGTCCTGGATCTGGTCGACCTGCGAGGGCTGATGGCGATCGGCCCCGCCGACACGGACTCGCGGCCGGCCTTCGCCGAGCTGCGCCGGCTGCGCGACGCGGCCCAGCAGCGCCTGGGTCGGGCCCTGCCAGTGCTCTCCATGGGGATGAGCGACGACCTGGAGGCCGCGGTCGCCGAAGGGAGCACCATGGTCCGGGTGGGCAGGGCGCTGTTCGGTCCTCGGACGTAGCCGGGGCGGGGATTCGCGCGTACGCTGTAGCAGATGATCGTGGCTCCGGTCGCCCTGCTGATCGAGGTCGTCGGCTACCTCTTCCTGCTCTGCCTGATCGTCAGGGCCGTCTTCAGCTGGATCGAACCCTATCCCCGCAACCGGATCCATCGCCTCACCTTCGAGGTCACCGAGCCGCTTCTGGCCCCGGTGCGGCGGTGGGTCCCTCCGGTGGGCGGGTTCGACATCGCCTACCTGATCGTCTTCATCGGCGTCTCCTTCGTCATCCAGCTGGTGGGCCGGCTCTCCTGAGCCCGAGGGGCGGAGGAGGTCCGAATCTCCGCGAGGCCTCGGCGTCGCGGGTGAGGGCCCGCGGCCCCGGGAATGCCGTTCGGCACCTCCCGCCGGTGGGGCCGAGGTGGAGATCGGAGCCGTCAGGCGGGGGGTGAGGCCGGAGACGCGCCCGGCGAGGCTCGGACGGCGCTCGCGGACGGGCTCGGGGCGGACGTGGGCGCCGGGGTCGGAGCCGAGGAGGGGACGGTCGGGGTGGTCGCCGGTGGGCTCGTCGTAGCGGTCGGTGGTGGCGTCGGCGGTGGCGTCG
>DASRBU010000467.1:0-4332 GCA_035653475.1 Candidatus Dormiibacterota bacterium
CCCCGTCACCCGCAACCGTCTGGGCACGCCCTCGTCGCTGCCCGAGCCGGCGCCGGGGCGCTACTACATCGTCTCCCGGACCTACGCCGAGGCGGTGCGGGCCAGCGGCCGGTCGCGCTCGGACCTGCTGGTCCCCGACGATCCGGTGCGCGACGAGGAGGGCCGGATCACCGGCTGCCGGGGCTTCGCCGTCATCGACTGACCGGGCACCGCCCCGACGGGGTGGAGGGGGCTCGGGCCGGCAGGATCGGCGTCGGAGGGGCGCTGCTCCCGGCGACCCAGGGCGGGGCGGCCCGCCGCTGAGCCCCAAGGCCGTCCGAGCCCCGCAGCCCCGGCGGCGATGCCGGCAACGGAGGGTCGGGCCTCGGCGAGCCGATCTCGCCTGGAGCACGGGAACGCACCGCGCTTGGTAGGGCCGCCGGCGTCGATCGCGTCGCAGCCGCCTCTACGACGTGGCGACGAAGGTCGCCGTCGTACGCGCGTCCACGAGTTCAGCGTCGGCGCGTGCGCCCGGTGAGACACCGGGTGTTGCTCCCGACCTGACCGACACCGTCATCGACCGCACAACGAAGGCCGGGGTGAGAACCCCGGCGAAACGCCCGTTCTGTGTGGAGGCGACGGAGAGGGTGACCGCACAACGAAGGCCGGGGTGAGAACCCCGGCGAAACGCGATGCGCCGGAGGTGCTTCGCCAGCTCTATGAGGCGCACAACGAAGGCCGGGGTGAGAACCCCGGCGAAACGATCGACAGCCAGGACTGCTTCTGCCCTCGCCGGGTGAGCGCACAACGAAGGCCGGGGTGAGAACCCCGGCGAAACCCTCGCCGGGCTTGAGCTCCTGCAGCCGCTCCCGCGCACAACGAAGGCCGGGGTGAGAACCCCGGCGAAACCGGCTCCTCCGGGCGACTCCGGGACGAGGTCAAGGACGCACAACGAAGGCCGGGGTGAGAACCCCGGCGAAACCAGGCGCGCGACTCCCTCCACGTTGCCGGCGGGGTCCGCACAACGAAGGCCGGGGTGAGAACCCCGGCGAAACCATCTCGGCGGTGATCTCCTCGGCCGGCGTCGCCTCCGCACAACGAAGGCCGGGGTGAGAACCCCGGCGAAACCTGCAGGCCGGTATAAGCGCCGGCGAGTGCGTTGTACGCACAACGAAGGCCGGGGTGAGAACCCCGGCGAAACCTGCGAATGTCCTCGGCTGCATCCAACAGCCGCTGCGCACAACGAAGGCCGGGGTGAGAACCCCGGCGAAACTGGGTCGAACTGGGGATCGGGGCCCGAACTGTGGGTTTCTCGGCCCGGCCGCCCCGCCCCCGAACTCGCGCAGGGCCTCGGGAGTTTTCCACAGCCCCGGATCACCGGGGGTTCGGGGACGACACTCACGCTTCCAGATAGGCCCAACTCGCGTCCTGCGATGGCGGTTCACTTGTCGAGGTGCGGGACGATCACGGCACGGGCGCACCGGCCATGGGCGCGGCCGGTGGTCGACCATCGGCCATCGTAACCCCGAGCCGGGCACCGCGCCGGGCGGTCGCCCGAGGCCAGGACGCCCCGGCGGCGGCCGGGGATCGAGGCCGCGGCACTCATATGCGACCGCCTCGTCGCCGCTTCCGGCCCAATCGCGTCACACGGGCCACCTCCACGTCCATATCAGGGTGTGGAGATCGAACGCGACGACCGATGTACCCGGACCGGCGGGTGCAGCTCCCGCCGGGGCCGATGGTCGGTGAGCCCGGTCAGGGGCACGTGCCCCTGCCGGCGGCCTGGGGAGGGCCGGGGGCCGACCGTTGCCGGAGGAGGTGGAGATGAGCGATAGCACCCGGCCGGCGGTCGCCCCCCGACTCCGCGCCCTCCGCGGGGGACCGATGCAGTCCAGCTTCTCGGTCTCGCTCCAGGTGGTGACGCCGATCCTGGGCGGCAGCAGCCAGCCCCGCGAGATCGACCGGGTGGAGGTGATCCGGCCGGCCACGATCCGAGGGCACCTCCGCTTCTGGTGGCGGGCGCTGCACGGCCACCGCTTCGCCACCGCGGCCGAGCTGTACCGGGAGGAGAGCGCGCTTTGGGGCCGGGCCGCCGACGAGGAGGGCGGGCGCTCCCAGGTCGAGCTGCGCGTCGACGTGATCGGCCAACCTGGGCAGACCGACTCCTCCAACATCCGCCTCTCGACGCCGGAGGCGTACGCCCTCTGGCCGGCCCGAGCCGAGCAGAATGGCACGCCGGCCGCACCGCGGCGCCATCCAGGGACCCGCTTCCGCCTCACCCTCACCGCCCCCGCTGACCGGGAGGCGGAGCTGCGGAACGTGGTCCGGGCCTGGGTCCTGTTCGGTGGCTACGGCGGCCGCACCCGGCGGGGCCTGGGCAGCCTCACCGTGGTCGAGGAGGCCGAGCGCTGGCTGCCGCCGAAGGCGAGCCGCGAGGCCCTGACGCAGCTCTTCGGGCGCGACCTCTTCGCCGACCCCGGCCCGAAGGCACTGGATACCCCCTGGCTGGCGGGGGCGGCCCTCCGGGCCGGCCGGATTCAGCGCGACCCGGTGCAGGCCTGGACCACGGCCCTGGGCTGGCTGCGGGAGTTCCGGCAGGGCACCGAGGGCGCGCCCGGCGACCGGGCCCGGGAGCCGGATCCGCGGCCGAGCGCGCACTCGAACCGGCCTTCCATCTCCAACTGGCCCGAGGCGGACAAGATCCGCCATCTGACCGGCAAGACGCAGAGCCACCCGCCCCGGCACAACGCCACCCTGGCCTGGCCCCGGGCCGCTTTCGGGCTGCCCATCGTCGTCCACTTCCAGAAGCAAGGCCGTCATGGCGAGCCGCTGGACGAGCCCGACGACGTCCGGCTCGGCTGGCGTTCCGACGACGGCGAGGAGCACGACCGCCTGGCCAGCCCCCTGATCGTCAAGGCCCTCCCCCTGGCCGGGCGCGCCTACGTGCCCTGCGCGCTCTGGCTGCGCCGCGCCTATCCACAGGGCCAGGTGGTGCTGAGCGGGGTCGCCGACTCGGAGGCCTCCTTCGACCTCCTGGTCGCAGATGGGGACCGACCCCGGTTCCGAGCCCTGGAGGGCAAGCGCGACCTGCGCACCGCCTTCCTGGACTGGCTGGACTGGCGACACCGTCCGGCGGTGGTGGCGCCATGAACGCCCACCAGCACCTCTTGCTGATCGCGCTGGGGCCGGTGCAGTCGTTCATCGCCCAGGCCCGGCGCACCCGCGACCTCTGGTACGGGAGCCACCTCCTCTCCGAGCTGGGCCGGGCCGCCGCCCGCCGGCTCTTGGAGAGCGGGGCGGAGCTGATCTTCCCCGCCCTCGACCCCGAGGACGAGGAGCTGGCGCCCTGCGCCCAGCCCCTGCGGCCGGACAACCGCCCGCCCCTGAGCGTGGCCAACAAGCTGCTGGCCCGGGTGCCGGCGGAGGTCGACCCCGCCGAGCTGGCCCGAGCCACCCGGGAGGCGGTCCAGGGCTTCTGGCACGACGAGCTCGCGGAGCCGGTGTGGGAGCGGTGCGAGCCCCTCCTGGCCCCCGGCGTCCGCGCCGCCTGGGAGGAGCAGATCGCCACCTTCCTCGAGTTCACCGCCGCCTGGACGCCGTTCGACGACGCCTCCTACGCGGAGGCGCGCCGGGAGCTGGAGCGGACGCTGGCGGCGCGAAAGAACCTGCGCGACTTCGCCCCCTGGCGCCAGCTGCGGGGCAACGTCCCCAAGTCGAGCCTGGACGGGGAGCGCGAGACCGTGCTCCGCCCCAGAGACGAACGAAGCCAGGCGGCCAAGGCGCTGGCCCTTCGCTACCGCATCGCGGAGGGCGAGCAGCTGGACGCGGTCGGCCTGGTCAAGCGGGCCGGGGGGGACCCGGGACAGTTCGTGCCCCTGGTCAACGTCGCCCTGGCCTGCTGGATCGCCAGAGCGGCTGGCCACGCCCCCCGAGAGCTGGCGCGTCTCAGCGATGCCTGCGCGGCGCTGGGGGTGGCGCGGGTCATCCGCCGGGTGCCGGCGACCGGGCGCTTCGGATTCGACGCCAGCGTGCTCCTGCCCAGCCGCTGGAGGGCGGTCTTCGAAGAGCAGGGCCTGGCCGGTGACCCCCGGGTCTGGGGCGAGACCCACGTCCGCCCCCTGCTCCGGCGGATGCCCGAGCCCTACCCCTACGTCGTCTGCCTGGTCGCCGACGGGGACCGCATGGGCCAGGCCCTCGACCGGCTGGACTCGCCCGACTCCCACCGCGAGTTCTCCCGGACCCTGTCCCGATTCGCCGGCCGGGCCCGGCAGATCGTCGAGCAGCACCTCGGCTCCCTGGTCTACGCCGGCGGCGACGACGTGCTCGCCTTCCTCCCCCTCCCCACCGCCCTCG
>DASRBU010000468.1:0-3061 GCA_035653475.1 Candidatus Dormiibacterota bacterium
GCCACCACCATGATCAGCGACTCGACGATCACCGGGTTGACCTTCCCCGGCATGATGCTCGAACCGGGCTGGGTCTCCGGCAAGGCCAGCTCCGCCAGCCCCGCCCGCGGTCCCATCCCCATCAGCCGCACGTCGGAGGCGATCTTCCACAGGCTGAGGGCGATGGCGCGCAGCCGCCCGTGAGCCGAGATCACGGTGTCCAGCGTGGCCTGGGCGAAGAAGTGGTTCGGGGTCTCCCGGACCTTCAGGCCGGTCAGCCGCGACAGCCGCTCGCAGGCGCGCCGCGCGTACTCGGGATGCGCGTTCACCCCGGTGCCGACGGCGGTGCCGCCGAGGGGCACGACCAGCAGCTCGTCGCGGGCCTCCTGGGCCCGGCGGAGCGCCTGCTCCACCTGTCCGGCGTAGCCGAGGAACTCCTGGCCGAGGCGGATGGGGGTGGCATCCTGGAGATGGGTGCGCCCCGTCTTGACGATGGGCATGAACTCCTCGGCCTTGCCGGCCAGCGCCCCCCGGAGCCGTTCCAGGGCCGGCAGCAGCGCCTCCTCGATCGCCATCGCCGCCGAGAGCTGCATGGCCGTGGGGATGGTGTCGTTGGAGGACTGGCAGGCGTTGACGTGGTCGTTGGGATGCACCGGCCGGCCCAGCCGCTGGCTCGCCAGGCGGGCGATCACCTCGTTGAAGTTGGTGTTGGTCGAGGTCCCCGACCCGGTCTGGTAGACGTCGATGGGGAAGTGGTCGTCGTACCGCCCCTCCGCCACCTCCCCGGCGGCCTCGGCGATGGCGGCGGCCAGGTCCGGCTCGATCAGACCGAGCTCGCCGTTGACCTCGGCCGCAGCGCGCTTGATCAGGGCCTGGGCCAGGATGAAGCGGCGTGGGAAACGCTGGCCGGAGATGGGGAAGTTGAGGACCGCACGCTGCGTCGAGGCGCCGTAGAGGGCGTCGGCCGGCACCTCCATCTCGCCCATGGAGTCGCGCTCGATCCGCGTCCGGGCTCCGGCATCGATCTCGGCCATGGGCAGATATTAGTGGGTGCGGGGAGCCGGCCTCGCCCCCGGCCGGCCCCGGCCGGGGAGGACGGCGGTCCCCGTCCGGCGGCTCTCGGCGCACGGCGACGGGGCGTGCCCCCACCTCGGGTATGACCGTGCGGGTCGGAGGCTGCCCGCGCGGCCGACGTGCCCGGTGGCCTGGCCGGGCCATGGTCCGGCGACGGCGGGCTACCGGGCGATCCCGGCCGGTCGCCCGTCCTGGCCTGACGTCGTCCGCGGCCACCTCCCGGCAAGGCCGGCGGCCCCTGGCAGCGGCGTGCCGGCGGCTCCCGGGCCGAAGCCCACCCCGGACCTGAGCCCCGGTGGCCGGAGGTGCCGGCCTCCGGCCAGCGTCGATCGCCGCCCGGTCCCGCCGGGGTCGGGGCCCCGGTCCGGCTGCGCTGCCGGGACCGGGACTCCCCGGCCTCGCCTCTCAGGCGGTAGGCTTCGACGGAATGCGTTCGCACCTGGGATTGGGCGGGTTGATCGTTGCCCTGGGGGTCCTCCTCCTGGTGATGGGGGTTCGCGAGCAGCTCGCCTGGGTCGGATGCGCCGGACGCTGCCTCCAACCCAGCTCCTGGCCGGTCACGGTGGGCGTGCTCCTCTTGCTGGTGGGCGGCGCCTACCTCCTCTGGACGCTGGCCTCGGCCCTCGCCTCCCGGGCGCTGCAGGCCCGGCACGGCCAGCCGCCTCCACCGGCCACCAGGAGGGTTCCGAGCACCACGAGCGGGCCGCCGCCCGCCGAACCGGGTGCGGGCCTCGCCCCCGGCCAGGACGGCCTGGAGCCGGGCGAGAAGGGGAAGGGGACGTAGAGGGCCGCATGGCCGGGAGGGCCCAGCGTCTGGCCGCGGTCGACATCGGCAGCAACACGGTGCACGCGCTGGTGGCCGAGGTCCGGGAGGGCCGACTCCACGACCTGGCGCACTACGTGGAGATGCCGGAGCTGGGCCGCGAGGTCGACCGCACGGGCCGGATCGGCCCCGCCGCCGGCGCCGCCCTGGAGGCCCTGACCGCGGTCGTGGCCCGGGCCGGCGGGCACGGCTACCAGCGCCTGATCGCCGGGGCCACCGCCGCCGTGCGCCGGGCGGCCGACGGACCCCGTTTCCTGGGTCAGGCGAGCGCCGTCCTCGGGGTGCGGGTTCGCCTGATCGATGAGGAGCAAGAGGCGCGGCTGAGCTTCCTGGGCATGGCCAGCCGCCACGCCGCCCCCGGCCCCTGGCTGGCCGTGGACCTGGGCGGCGGCAGCACGGAGCTGATCCGCGCCGAGGCGAGGCACGCGCTTGGCTGGGCCTCGCTACCGGTCGGCTCCGGCGGATCGGCGGCCCGCCACCTCTCCGACCCGCCCCGGCCCGGAGAGCGGACCAGCCTGCGGGAGTCGGTCCGGGAGGCGCTCGCCGACGCTCCGGCCTGGCCGGTCGGGCGCCTGGTCGCCACCGGGGGGACGGCCTCCAACTTGCCCCGACTGCTGTGCTCGGCGCCGTCCGAGCCCGCGCTCACCCGAGCCGACCTGGATGCGGCCAGGGCTCGATTGGACGCCGGGCCGGCGGCCGACGTCGCCCGGCGGATCGGGCTGCCCGAGGTCAGGGTCCGCGCCCTCCGGGGCGGGGTCGAGGTGCTGGACCTCCTGCTGGAGCGGTACGGCCTCGACCGGGTCCAGGTCAGCCACGCCGGCCTCCGGCAGGGCATGATCCTGGCCTACCTGGAGCGGGGCGAGGATTGGTGGCGGTAGCCGTCCGGCCGTCGAGGGGCTGGCCCCACCTCACCCCAACCGTGCCGTGTGCAGGATGGCAAAGACGACCCAGCCGATGGCGGCGGAGCCGGGGATGGTCAGGATCCAGGCCACGAGCATGGTGGCGCCCACCCCCCAGCCCTCGGCGGTCAGCCGGGTGGGGGCCCCGGCACCGATCACCGTGCCCGCCAGGACGTGGGTGGTGCTGACCGGGATGCCCAGCGTCGTCGCCGCCTGGATCACCACCGCGCCCATGAGCTGCGCCCCCATCCCCGTCGCCGGCTCGAGCTTGTAGATCCGCCAGCCC
>DASRBU010000469.1:0-4605 GCA_035653475.1 Candidatus Dormiibacterota bacterium
CGCGGCCCGGGCGGTGCGGCCGGCGGCCAACGCGGCCGCGATCAGCGGGGAGTACCTGAGCGCCGCCTCCTTCCTGGGCATCGCCGGGCTGGTGATGAAGTACGGCTTCGACGTGCTCTGGTATCCGGTCGACTACGCCGCCGGCTACTTGGTGCTCCTGATCCTGATCGCCGGCCCCCTCCGGCGCTTCGGCGCCTACACCATCCCCGACTTCGCCGAGGGCCGCTTCGCCAGCCCGCGCCTGCGCCGGCTGGCGGTCGGCCTGGTGATCGTGATCGGGCTCTTCTACACCCTCCCCCAGATGAAGGCGGCGGGCATCACCGTGGCCAGCGCGGTGGGCATCCCCTACGGCCTCGGGGTCCTGCTCATGGCCGCGGTGGTGATCACGATCGTGATGGCGGGCGGGATGCGGGGGGTGACCATCGTCCAGGCCATGCAGTTCACGGTCAAGCTGTTCGCCATCACCACCCCCAGCTTCGTCCTCCTGATCCATTTCGGCACCCCGGCCGGGATCTTCGCCCACCTCCACTCCAGCGCCCTGCCCCGGCTGTCGCAACCGTTGAGGGTGGGGGTGAACCCGGGCGACCAGTGGCAGGTGGTCCAGACCCTCCACCTCCACCTCGACCATCCGACCCGGGTCCAGCTCCTCGCTCCCGGTCCCAACTCGATCGAGGTGGGAGCGCCGGAGGCGCAGGCCGCCCGCCCCAGGCGGGAGGTCTCGCTTCCCCCCTCGGCCACCCTCCCCCCCGGCCAGGTCCGATGGGAGCAGCCCGCCCGGGTCGAGATCCCGGCCGGCTCGGCCGTCCCCTACGGAGCCGGGAACCCGCCCAGCTCCAACGCCGCCTGGCTCCGGCCCTTCGGTCCCCTGGCCGGCGCCAGCGGCCAGCCCCTGCTCTTCACCTACTCCCTGATCGTGGCCATCCTCTGCGGGACCCTGGGCCTACCCCACATCCTGGTGCGCTTCTACACCAACCCCGATGCCCGCCAGGCGCGGCGCACGGCCCTCTTCGTCCTGGTGCTGGTCGGGTTCTTCTACCTGTGGCCGCCCCTCTACGGGGCCCTGGGCCGCCTCTACCTGCCTCGGCTCTACACCACCGGCCTGACCGACGCCGTGGTGCTGCTGCTGCCGCGCCAGATCGGGCCCTCCTGGGTCGGGGACACACTGGCGGGCATCACCAGCGCCGGGGCGTTCGCCGCCTTCGCCGCCACCCTGAGCGGACTCCTGATCTCGCTGGCCGGGGCCCTCGGCCACGACATCTACGGGCGCTGGCTGCGGCCGGCGGCGGGAGGCGCCGAGCGCAATCTCGCCTTCCGAGTCGGAGCGCTGACCGCCGGCCTCACCGCGGCGCTCCTCGGCCTGATGGTGGAGCGCTTCGACATCAACGTCCTGGTCGGTTGGGCCTTCGCCATCGCGGCCAGCTCCTTCTTCCCCATGCTGGTGCTCGGCATCTGGTGGCGGGGGCTGACCACGGCCGGGGCCGCCCTGGGCACCGGGACCGGAGGCGTGGCGGCCACGCTCGCGATCGCGACCACGATGGTGGCCACGGTCTCGCCGGCGCTGGCCGGCTTCCTCGACCGCAACCCGGCCCTGGCCGTGATCCTGGCCCAGCCCACGATCGTGACCCTCCCCCTGGCGGTGGCGGTCATGGTCGGGGTGTCGCTGGCCTGGCCGCGGCCACCGGCCGGCGTGGCCGCGACCATGCTCCAGATGCACCTCCCCGAGCGCCTGGGTCTGCGGCGCGACTACATCCGCGAATGAGGACGGGCCGTCGGGGCGTACCTCGACCAGGCCGCGGCCTCAGGTCCGGACCCGGTCGGCCAGGTAGTTGCCCATCCGCTCCAGGCCCAACCGCAGGTCCTCCTCCGCCTGGGTGTAGGCGAGCCGCAGGAACCCCGCCCCACCGGGCCCGAAGGCCGTCCCCGCCAGCACCGCCACCCCAGCGCGCTCCAGCAGCTCCGTGGCCAGTCGCCCCTCCTCGATCCCGGTCGCCTCCACGTTGGGGAAGGCGTAGAAGGCACCCTGGGGAAGGCGGCAATGGACCCCCGGCATCCGGTTCAGGCCCTCGACCAGCAGATCGCGCCGGGAGCGAAAGCGGGCCACCATGCGCTGCAGCGCGGCCTCCGACTCGGGTGACTCCAGGGCCTCGAGGGTCGCCATCTGGGTGAAGGCGGCGGCGCAGGACGAGGAGTTGATCATCAGCTTCTCCATGGCCGCCGCGATCTCGGGCGGGGCCACCCCGTAGCCGAGACGCCAGCCACACATGGCGTAGGCCTTGGAGAGGCCGTCCAGGAGCACGGCGCGCTCCCCCATGCCCGGCTGCGAGAGCACCGAGACGTGCTCCCGGTCGTAGAGGATGCGGGAATAGATCTCGTCGGAGAGCACGAGCAGATCGTGCTCGATCGCCAGCCGGGCCACGAACTCCACGTCCTCCTGGTCCAACACCCCACCGGTGGGGTTCTGGGGGGAGTTCAGGATGAGCAACCGCGTCCGCGGCGTGACCAGCGCCGCCAGCTCCTCCAGGTCCATGCGGAAGTCGTGCTCCTCCCGGAGCCGGATGGGGACGGGAACCGCGTGGAGGAAGTTGACCAGGGAGGCGTAGACGGGATAGCCGGGGTCCGGGTAGATGACCTCGTCCCCGGGCTCCACGCAGGCCAGGAGCAGGAAGAGCAGGACGTTCTTCGAGCCCGGCACCAGGACCACCTGGTTCGGCCGCACCTCGACCCGCAGCCGTCTGGCCACGAACGCCGCCACCGCCTCGCGCACCTGCGCGATCCCGCCCGCGGGCGTGTAGTGGGTGTAGCCCGCGCGCATGGCCCCGACCGCGGCCTCGACGATGTTGTCCGGGGTGGCGAAGTCCGGCTCCCCGATCTCCATGTGGACCACGTGCCGTCCCTCGGCCTCCAGCTGTCGGGCCCGGGCCAGCACCTCGAAGGCGCCCTCCGTGCCCAGCCGGTCCATCCGCCGGGCGAAGCGAGTGGCCACGGCTCAGTGCACCCCCAGCAGGGCGCCGCCGTCCAGGCCCAGGGTCTGGCCCGTGATGTAGCCCGCCTGGAGGGAGCAGAGGAAGGCGCAGGCGGCCCCCAGCTCGGCCGGGTCTCCCAGCCGTCCGGCCGGGATGCCCCGGGAGGCGGCCTCGACGTCGTCCCCGTACAGGTCGCGGATGCGGTCGGTCAGTATGGTGCCCGGGGCCAGGTTGTTGACGGTGACGCCGGAGGACGCGACCTCGCCGGCAAGCGTCTTGGCCATCGCCGTCACCGCCGAGCGAAAGGCGTTGGAGAGCAGCAGGTTCGGGATCGGCTGGCGAACCGAGATCGAGGTGATGTTGACGATCCGGCCGCGGCCGGACTGCTTCAGGTGGGGAAGGGCGCTCCGGGCCAGGCGGACCGCGCTCATCAGGGTCAGCCGGTAGCCGGCCTCCCAGGCGTCGAGAGGGGTCGACTCGAAGGTCCCGGGCGGCGGCCCGCCGGCGTTGCAGACCAGGATGTCGAGGCCGTCGAGCTCGCGCACGGCGGCCTCCACGGCCGCCTCCGGACCTCCGGGCCGGGAGAGATCGACCGCCAGGTGGCCGGCGGCCCCGATCTCCCGTTCGGTCCGGGCCAGCCGCTCCTCGTCGCGCGAGACGATGAAGACGCGCGCCCCCTCCGCCGCCAGAGCGGCGGCGCACGCCCGACCCAGTCCCTTGCTGGCCGCCGTGACCAGCGCCCGCGTGTCCCTCAGTCCGAGATCCATGTTCCCCTCGTTCGAACCGGCGGTCACCCATCCGAACGACCGCCCGGCGGCGTCGTCCGGGGGGATAGGGTAGCCGGTGGCGAGAGGACCGGGCGCAGACCAGGCCACCGGCGCACCTTTCCCATCGCGGCGGCGGCCGTGCCGGGGCACGGGACGGACACGAAGCCGGAGCCGGCCCGTCGCGGCACCACGGCCGGAGGGGCCCGATCCGGGGACAGGCGCAACCCGTGGCGACCACCACGGTACGGCTCCCGGTCCGGCGTGGCGAGGGCGCCCATCGGGGCCGGGATCGCAGGCCCCGGCCCCTCGAGCCCCCCGGCGCGGCGGTCGCCCCTTCGAGCGTCGACCCGATCCTCCCCTCAGGGGAGGACGGCCAGGATCCAGATCGAGCGCATCCCACCCGGACAGGTCCCCCCGGCGGGCACGGCGCGGCTGGGAGGACGCCGGACGGCTCGGACCGGAGACCCGGGGCGAGACGGGTCCGGAAGGCGACCCCGGCGCGGACACGCGGCCCGGAGGACGGGACGGCGGACCCGCCGCAGCCGTCGGCCGCTCCAACCGCCGCCGACCCGCACCTCGATCGCGCTCGACGGCCGACCCCGGTGGACCGTGGCCGCCGTCATGCCTCGGCCGAGGGGCCGGGCTCGGCGGGCCAGTACCTGCCGTCGGGGTCCAGACGCACCTTCCCCTCGGCTCGCAGCATGCCCAGCACCTGGATGATCTGGGCCTGGTGCACGCCGCGTTCGCGCTCCAGCCAGTCCACGAACCTCGGACCGGCGCTCAGGGAGGCCTCCATCCGCTCCCGGAGCGCCCCGAGCTCCGTACGCGACTCCGGCGGGAACCAATCCCGGGGACGGTCCTCGAAGGGCATGGCC
>DASRBU010000470.1:0-19848 GCA_035653475.1 Candidatus Dormiibacterota bacterium
GCGCCGGCCGGCCTCGACTCCCGCCGCCTCGACCTGGCCTTCCTCTGGCTGAGCGAGGTGGTGGGGGTGAGCGGGCTGGCCCTGCTCGCCCTGCGCGCCACCCCGCTGATCGGGCCGCTGCTGGTCCTGCACCTGGGGGCGGTGGTGGGGGTCTTCGTCACCGCCCCCTACGGCAAGCTCGTCCACGGTCTCCACCGGACCCTGGCCCTGCTCCGAGACCGGGCCGAGGCGGTGCAGGAGCCCTGAGGCCGGTCGCGGTCGATCCGTCGGCGGCCGAGCGGGGGCTGGCCCCGGGCATTCTGCAAGCAACTTGCAAAATGCCGTAGGCTGGTCTCCATGCCGCGGCCGAGCAGCGTCCGGGACGCGGTCGCCGACCTCCTCCGCAGGGGCGGCCGCCACGCCTGGTCGATCGAGGAGCTGCACCGGGAGCTGATCGCCTCGGGGCGCCGCGCCGACCAGTCGTCGGTCTTCAGGGCGGTCACCTACCTCCACGACCGCGGCCAGTTGGTCCGGGTCGTGGTCGACGGCAAGGCCCGCTACGAGGTGGCCAGCCCCCACCACGACCACGTCCGCTGCGAGGGCTGCGGTGCCCTCGCCCCCCTGCCCGGCTGCGTCCTGGAGGGCCTGGAGCATCTGGAGCCGGAGGTGAAGGCCGGCACCGGCTTCGCCGTCACCGGCCACCAGCTGGTCCTCACCGGCCGCTGTCCCCGCTGCCAGCGGGACGGGCGATGAACGCCCTGCCGCCGCTCGGCTTCGCCGCCGTGGCCTTCCTCTCCACCCTGGCCGGAGGCAGCGCCGCCCTGCGCTGGCCGGGCCGGATCCACTCTCTGGCCGCCCTGGCCGGGGGAGTGGTGCTGGCGGCCGCCTTCTTCGACCTCCTGCCCAGCGCCGCGGAGCGGGCCGATGAGATCCACCTCTCCCTGCAGTGGCCGCTGGGGGCCGCCCTGGGCGGCTTCCTGGCCTTCTACGTGCTGGAACGCTTCCTCCACCACCACCACGAGATCGAGGAATCCCCCGATCAGGCCGGGCTGATCGGGGCCGCGGGCTTCGTGGTGCACAGCTTCTTCGATGGGCTCGCCATCGGCCTCGGGTTCCGGGTGGACACCGCCCTGGGGGTGCTGGTGAGCCTGGCCGTGATCGGCCATGACTTCTCCGACGGCCTCAACACGGTCTCCTACCTGGTCACCCACCGCCAGCCGGCGCACCGCTCGCGCTGGTTCCTCCTCGCCGACGCCGCTGCCCCGCTCCTGGGCGCCGCCGTCGCCACCGTCGTCGACGTGCCGGCGGCGGTGCTGCCGATCGCGATCGGCTTCTTCGCCGGCCTCTTCGTCTACGCCGCCTCGAGCGTGCTCCTGCCCCAGGCGAGGATGCTCTCCCTCCGCCGGGCCCTGCCCCTGACCCTGGCCGGGGCCGGGGTCATGTTCCTCATCACCCGGCTGGCCTGAGGCCTCGCCAGCGGCCGCCCGCATCCCGCTCCGGCACCGGCCGGCGCCGTCCCGGCACCGGGGCCGACGAGGCCCGGACCGACCCAGACGGAGGCCGGGCGATCGCAGCGTTGACGACCGTTCAAGGGACACCCATACTGGGGGCGTCAGATCGAGTGATCGCCTTATCGACCGGTCCCGAGTGGGACTCGAGTCGGGCGAACACGGAGGGAGGTGTCTGCATGCAGACGGTCGACCGTCCGGGCACCCGTACGCAGCATCCGCTCGACCCGCTCTCGGCGGAGGAGGTCGAGGCCGCGAGCGCCATCCTGAAGCGCGAACGGGGGCTCACCGAGGACACCCGCTTCGTCTACGTCACGCTTCGCGAACCACCGAAGCCGGCCGTGCTCGCCTACGAGCCGGGGGACGCGGTCGAGCGTGAGGCCAGGATCGTGCTGCGCGACCGTGCCCGGCGCATCACCTGTGAGGCCGTGGTCTCGCTGAGCCAGGGCCGGGTCACGTCCTGGCGGGAGGTGCCGGGGGTGCAGGCCCCGATCATGTTCGAGGAGTTCCTGGCCGCCGAGGCGGCGGTGAAGCGCGACCCCCGCTGGCGGGAGGCGATGCGCCGTCGCGGGCTCACCGAGGCGGAGCTGGACCTGGCCATCCTGGACCCCTGGTCGATCGGCTACAACGGCCCCGAGGACGCACCCGAACGAGGGCGCTTCGTGCGCGGGCTGACCTGGGTCCGCCCCGGCCCGGGCCAGCACTCCTACGCCCGCCCGGTGGAGGGCCTGCTGGTGCGGGTCGACCTGGACCGGATGGAGGTGGTGGAGGTCGAGGACCACGGGGTGGTACCCCTACCCCCTCGCACCGCCAACTACCGGGCCGACCAGATCGACGACCCCGGCAACTTCCCCCACTTCCCCGACGGCGTCCGCCGGGACCAGCGCGCCCTGGAGATCACCCAGCCCCAGGGACCCAGCTTCGAGATCGAAGGCCACCTGGTGCGGTGGCAGAAGTGGAGCTTCCGGATCGGCTTCACCCCCCGCGAGGGCCTGGTCCTCTACCAGATCGGCTACCAGGATCGGGGACGATGGCGTCCCCTCCTCTATCGGGCCGCCGTCTCCGAGATGTTCATCCCCTACGGCGACCCCAACCCCACCCACTATCGCAAGAACGTGTTCGACATGGGCGAGTACGGCGTCGGCCTGCTCACCAACAGCCTGGAGCTGGGCTGCGACTGCCTGGGCGAGATCCGCTACCTCGACGCCGTGGTCAACGACGGCGACGGGCACGCCATCGTGATCGGCAACGCCGTCTGCCTCCACGAGGAGGACTTCGGGATCCTCTGGAAGCACACCGACTTCCGCACCGGCGAGGTGGAGGTGCGGCGCTCCCGACGGCTGGTGGTCTCCAACATCGCCACCGTCGGCAACTACGAGTACGGCTTTTTCTGGTACTTCTACCAGGACGGCACCATCGGCTACGAGGTCAAGCTGACCGGCGTCATCTCCAACGGCGCCCTGCCCGACGGGGCCAGGCCCCGGCACGGGGTTCGGGTGGCGCCCAACCTCTACGGTCCCAACCACCAGCACTTCTTCAACGTGCGCCTGGACGTGATGGTCGACGGCCTCCAGAACACCGTCTACCGGTGCGACTCGGAGGCGGTCCCGCCGGGCCCCGACAACCCCCACGGCAACGCCTGGGTGGTCAGGGAGCGTCCCCTGACCCGGGAGTCCGAGGCGGCGGACGTGATCAACCCCCTCAGCGCCCGCTACTGGAAGATCGTCAACCCCAACCGCCTCAACGCGCTCGGCGACCCGGTCGCCTACGGGCTGGTCCCGGGGGACAACGTGCTCCCCTTCTACCAGCCCGAGGCCCACGCCATCCGGCGGGCCGGCTTCGCCACCCGTCACCTCTGGGTCACGGCCTACGACCCGAGCGAGATGTACGCCGCCGGCGACTATCCGAACCAGCACCCGGGCGGGGACGGCCTGCCCCGCTACGTGCAGCGGGATCGGCCCCTGGAGAACACCGACGTGGTGGTCTGGTACACCTTCGGCGCCCATCACGTCCCCCGTCCCGAGGACTGGCCGGTGATGCCCGTGGCCCGGGTCGGGTTCCACCTGAAGCCGATCGGGTTCTTCGACGGCAACCCGGCGCTCGACGTGCCCCCGCCCGAGCGCTGCCACCACCAGACACCGTAGGAACCGCAGGGAGGGACTGGAAGCATGGCGGACATCGGCCTCTCGTCGGACGGGCCGTCGAGCCCGCCCGAGCACGCCATCCTGGTCTCGGCCGGTGAGGCGGCCGGCGCCTCCACCCTCAGGCGAGGACGCCTCAGCATGGTCGAGGTCCTCGCCCAGTCGGTCGCCAACGCGGCCCCGAGCGCGGCCATGGCGCTGCTGCCGCTGCTGGTCTTCCTGAGCGCGGGCAACGGTACCTGGGTCTCCTTCCTGATCGCCCTGGTGCTCATGCTCTGCGTCGGCTACTGCGCCGCGCAGTTCGCCCGCCGCATGACCTCGGCCGGCTCTTTCTACGTCTGGGTGACGCGGGGGCTGGGACCGGGGGCCGGGTACATGGCCGGCTGGGGCCTCCAGCTCGGCTACATCGCGACCGGGGTGGCGACCCTGCTCGGCTTCGCCATCTTCGGCGCCGACCTGCTCGGTCACCTGGGCGTGCCGGCCGGCAACCGCTGGGTCTACCTGGCCCTGTTCCTCTTCGACTTCGTGGTCCCGCTGGCGGTGGCCATCCGGGACATGGGCATCTCGGCCCGGACCAGCCTGGTCCTGGAGTCGATCTCGATCGGGATCATCCTGGTCCTGTGCGTGACCATCTGGGTGCACCACGGCGGCGTCCTCTCCATGCCCGAGCTGCGCCTCCAGGGCAGCGGCCTGAGCGGGATCGTGGTCGGGGTGGTGCTGGCCGTGTTCGCCTTCGTCGGCTTCGAGAGCGCGGGCTCGCTGGGCATGGAGGCCCGCAACCCCTACCGGGCGGTGGGGCGCGCCATCCTGCTCAGCTGCCTGATCGTGGGCCTCTTCTACACCGTCGTCTCCTACTCCCAGGTCTACGGGTTCCAGGGCAGCGGCCACAGCTTCGCCAAGAGCCAGGCCCCCCTCCCCGACCTGGCCCAGATCGTGGGCCTCGGCTTCCTCGCCCCCATCATCGACCTGGGGATCATGTGCAGCATGTTCGCCTGCACCCTGGCCTGCATCAACGCCGGCGGCCGCATGGCCTTCGCCATGGCCCACGACGGCATCGGTGCGGCCCAGATGGCGGTCACCCATCGCACCCACCGGACCCCGCACGTGGCCCTGGCCACGGTCGCCGTCCCCATGCTGCTGATCCCGGCCGTGCTCACCCTGGTCGGCCTCAGCCCGATCGACCAGACGGGCTGGGCGGGGACGGTGGCCACCTTCGGCTTCATGCTCGCCTACGTGCTGGTCTGCGTCGCGGCCATCGTCTTCACCGCCCGGCTGGGCCGTCTCACCCCGTTCCTGGTGGCGGTGGCGGTGGTCGGCGCCGCCGTCCAGTGCTTCGTGTTCTGGGCCAGCTGGCTGCCCCAGTCCATCCCGGGCGGTCTCTTCCCACCCCTCAGCGGGGTCGCCGCCTACCTCCCCTACGTCTTCTTCGCCTGGCTCGCGGTCGGCCTGGTCTGGCTCCTGATCGTGCGGGCCCGCAACCCCGAGGCCGCCCGGCTGATCGGCAGCCGCTTCGAGGCCGAGGTGGCGGCCGAGCCGGTCACCGCCACCGGGGAGTGACCGGCGGATCGGGCCCGGGACCGGGCAGGCCGGGCGGCTCGGCCCGGTCTGCCCTTCCCCGCCCGAGGCCGGTCCTCCGCTCCGCGACGGCCCTCCCCGGGCCCGGCATAGGATCGGCGCGGTGCCCTCGTGGTTCGAAGCCGCCTCCGCCCGATCTCGGACCGATCGGATTCGGATCGCGGCCGGCATGCTCGTGCTGCAGCTGCCCTTCGGCCTGGTCTTCGCCTGGGGCACGGTCGTGCCCTATGCGCTCCGGGAGGGTTGGACCCCGGCCCTGACCGGGGCGGTGTTCTCCGTGACGCCCCTCGGCTACGGGCTGGGCACCGCCCTGGGCGGCCGCCTCGGCGACCGGCTGCCGCCGCGGCGCCTCTGCTCGGCCGCTCTGCTCGCGCTGGCGGTGGGGTTCGCCGTCGCCTTCGCCCGGCCCTCCGGGGCAACCTTCGTCGCCGGCTACGGCTTCCTGGCCCTGGGCGTGGGCGGCGGCCTGGCCCTGACCGGCGCCGTGGCGGCCGTGGGCCAGGCCTTTCCCCACCGCCGCGGGACCGGGGCCGGTGCCGTCACCGCGACCTACGCCGCCTCCTCCGTCCTGGAGGCGCCGGTGGTTGGCGCCCTGGTGCCGGCGCTGGGATGGGAGCACGCCCTGACCGCGGTCGCCGCCGGCGGCGGTCTCCTGGCCCTGGTGGGGCTGGCCGTCTCGCCCCCGCTCCCGCCGCCGGCCACCGGGACCACCTCGCCGACGCCATCCCTCACCGGCCTCGCCTCCCGCCCCCTGCTCTGGACCGGGTTCCTGGTCGTCTTCGCCGGCAACACCCTCGGCCCGGTGGCCGCGGTCGACGTCGCCCTCGCCGCCCAGCGGCGTGGGCTGGGGGCCGCCTCCGCCACCACCGCCGTGGTCCTGGTCGCGGCCGGCAACACCCTCGCCCGCCTGATCGGGGGCTGGGCCTCCGACCGCCTGGGGGTGGACCGACCGATGGCGGCGGTGCTCACCCTGGAGGTGGCCGGGGCGGGGCTGCTCCTGGTGACCGGCTCCCGAGCCTCGCTCCTGGCCGGGGCGCTGGCGGCCGGGCTGGCGCTGGGCGGCGCCGGCCTGGTCGGCCGGATCGCGGCCGAGGCCGCTCCCGACGCCCCCAGCACGGCCTTCGGCCTGGTCTTCGCCGGTTACACGCTGGCCGCCCTCTGCAGCCCCCTGGCGGCGGCGGTCATCGGCCTGCCCGCCGCCTGGCCGGTGGCCGCGGCCCCGGCCCCGGCGGGCGCGCTCCTGCTGGTGGCGAGGGGACGGTTGCGGCGGGGCGGATCCCCGGGCCGGGGGCGCCCGCGATGACGCCCGAGCGGCCGGCCCACCTTCCCGATGCCCGCCGTCGCCGGCCTCGCGCGGAGGCCCCGCAGCCACCTCCACCCCTTCGGCTCCACGGTCGCGGCGCCCCCGGTCGAGCAGCCGTTGGTCCCCTCCGATCCGGTGGGAGGCCCGTCCCTCCTCGGCCACACCGATCCGGGCGCGCGCCATGCCACCGGCTCGCACCGACCGGGAGGAGCCTTCAGGTCAGCCCGACACCTGCCCGCCGGACCGGCCGCTTCCCGGCGAGGAGGCGCCCCGGCGGCCGCCGCCCACCCGCCGCTCGTACCCCGACCAGTAGCGCTCCCGCAGCTCCCTCTTCAGCACCTTGCCGTAGGCGTTCTTCGGCAGCTCGCTCACGAACTCCACCGAGCGGGGCTTCTTGTAGGAAGCGAGCATCGTCCGACAGTGGCGGATCACGTCCTCCTCTCCGAGGGCGCTTCCCGGTCGCACGGCCACGATGGCGTGTACGGACTCGCCCCAGTACGGGTCCGGAACCCCGATCACCGCCGCCTCGACGATCTCGGGATGCGTGAGCAGCGCCTCCTCCACCTCGCGTGCGTAGACGTTGTTCCCACCGCTGACGATCACGTCCCTGGCCCGGTCGACGAGGTACACGTAGCCGTCCCGGTCCCGATAGCCGAGGTCACCGGTGTGGAGCCAGCCGTCGCGGATCGTCTCCTCGGTCGCGGTCGGGTTGGCCCAGTAGCCCTTCATCACGGTGGCCCCGCGGATCAGGATCTCACCCACCTCTCCGTCGGGCAGGTCCCGACCGTCGAGGTCGACGATGCGCAGCTCGATGTCCGTGCGCGGTATCCCCGCCGAGCCCAGGCGTCGCTCCGCCTCCGGGGTGTCGTAGCGGTGCTCCCGGGACCTCAGGTAGAGCCCCGTCATCGGCGTCTCCGCCTGGCCGTAGAGCTGGACCCAGATCGGTCCCAGCAGGTCGATGGCCCGCTTCAGGTCCTCGACGTACATCGGGCCGCCACCGTAGGGCACGCACCGCAGGCTGGAGAGATCGTACGCGCCAAGCCCCGGGTCGCCGATCAGCTTCACGATCATGGTGGGGGCCAGGAAGGCGATCACCGTCACCCTCTGGGAAGCGATCAGCTCGAACACCTGCGCCGGCTCGAAGCTGCGGTGATGGGAGATGACGTTCAGGCTGCCCCGGGCCAGGGCGGGCAGCAGGTACAGCCCGCTGCCGTGGGTCAGGGGGGCGATGTGGAGCACGACGTCCTCGGGTTGGAAGGAGCAGATGTCGGCCAGGCAGTTCATGGTCATGGCCACGAGGTTGCGATGGGTGAGCATCGCGCCCTTGGGCCGGCCAGTGGTACCCGAGGTGTAGAACAGCCAGGCCACGTCGTCCTCCGCCACCTCGCTCGTGGCCAGCGGCTCCTCTTCGAGGAGGGCGTCGTAGCCCGGGGAGGCCCCACCGTCGCCCCCCACCCGCACCAGCCCGACCTCCGGCGGAAGCTCCCGCCGGACGGCCTCCACCGACTCGACCAGGGGCTCCTCGACGGCCAGGGCCGCGGCCCCGCAGTCGGTGGCGATGTGCGCCAGCTCCCGGGGATGGAGCCGAACGTTCACCGGAACCGCGACCAGGCCGGCTTTCCAGCTCGCCAGCAGCAGCTCCACCAGCTCCGGCCGGTTGTGCAGCCAGAGCACCAGACGGTCACCGGCCGCGAGTCCCAACCCCCTCAGCCCCGAGGCCAGACGGTCGGTGCGGGCATCCAGCTCCGCGTAGCGGATCTCGTTCCGTCCGTGTCGAAGGGCCACCTCCTGGGCGTGGACCCGGGCCGCCTTCTTGAGCAGGGTGGCGACGTTCATTTCCCGAATGCCCCCTCGTCGATCGCTGTCGAGCTGCAAGGTAAACGACGCGCCCCGCGATCGCCAGGGGTGCGACCGTGGCCGCGAGGCACGACCTCGACCACCTCCTCCACCGGACCGACCCTCGAGCGGCGCCCTGGCCCGGGCCGCCCGTTTCGAGCTTGCCTTCGTCGCGGGCGGTCGCGGCCGCCTCACCGCGAGGCGTAGAGCGCCCGCTCGAAGTCGAGGTAGAGCTGGAAGGCGGCCGGATCGGCGAAGGGCAGGCACTGGGAGAAGATGGAGGCGGTCAGCCGGCTGGTGGGGTCGACCCAGAAGTGGGTGTTGTAGATGCCCGCCCAGGCCCCACTCCAGGGGGCCCGCAGACCCGGCCGTTGCTCCTGGTTGAGCAAGAGCCCGAGCCCCCACTTGAAGCCGGGGCCGAGCACGAGGTCGGCGCTCAGCTTGGGGTGGACGGTCGAGATCGAGGGCGGGAAGGAGAGGTCGCCGATCTGGTTCTGGAAGGCGGCCTCGACCGTGGCCTGGTCCAGGATCCGGACCCCGTCCAGGCTGCCGCCGCCCAGCAGCATGCGCTGGAAGCGCAGGTAGTCGCTGGGGGTCGAGTACAGGAAGTGGCCGCCAGCCCAGAAGTCGGGCTGCTGGGGCCAGTCGATGTCGCTCACCACCCAGGCGCCATCGTCGCCGCGCACGTGGACCGGAGCCGAGACGGCCCGCTGGGCCGGGCTCATCCTGGCCGTGGTGCTGGTCATGCCCAGCGGACCGGTCACGTTCTCGGCCAGGTAGCGGTCCAGCGAGAGCCCGCTCACGGCCTCGATCACCCTGCCCAGCCAGTCGACGCCGATCCCGTACTCGAAGCCGGTGCCGGGATCGAAGACCATGGGCGCGGTGAGGGCCGCCTCCTTCCCGGACAAGATGTTGGGGGTGCCCGTCACCTGCTCGTAGCGGTCGATGTCGCGGTTCCAGAACCAGTAGGCGAAGCCGGCGGTGTGGGTGATGAGCTGGCGGACGGTGGCTCTGGTGGCGGGCGGGCGCAACCGCGGGGTGTCGCCGTCGAAGCCCTCCAGCACCTGGAGCCGGGCGAACTCGGGCCGGTAGATCTCCACCGGCGCCTCCAGGTCGAGCCGGCCCCGCTCCCAGAGCTGGAGCGCGGCCGTGGTGGTGATCATCTTGGTCATGGAGGCGATGCGGAGCATGGTGTCGGGCGTGATCGGGTCCTCGGCGTCGGCGGCGCGCCGACCGGCCGCTCCCTGGTAGATCACCCCCTGGTCGTCGGCGGCCAGGGCGACCACGCCCGGGACGTCGCCTCGTCCCACCGCGGATCGCAGCAGCTCGTCGATCTCTCGCTTCATGGTCGTGCGCTCCGGACTGGATGGATGGCGGCAACGTCTCCACCATCGGCCCGGCCGGACGCGACGTCAACGGTCGAGTCCGGACCGACGGCGGCGCCCGGCCGGGCCGACCGTTCCGAGGGCGAGCCCCGGCGGTCCCGGCTCTCCCCGATCCCGGACCGTCCGCGCGAGACCGCCCTCCCCTCCCGGCCAGCGCCCGGGGAGGCGAACGCCGCCCGGGCGCGCTCGATGAGCGCCCGGGCGGCCGGGCCGGCCGGCCCCCGGTCCCGCCAGGCCAGGGCCATACGGCCCCGCAGCCGGGGCCGGGTGATGACGATCGGGTGCAGCTCGCCCGGGTGGGCGGCGGCGGTCGATCGGGGAAGGACGGCCACGCCCAGGCCGCGGCCGGCGAGGCGCGCGGCCAGGTCGAGGTTGCTGGCCTCGAGCGCGACTCGGGGCCGGAAGCCGGCACGGGCGCAGGCGTCGTCCAGGCAGGAGCGGAGTCCCGTCCCGGGCGGAAGGCTGATCAGGGCGACCTCTCGGAGGGCGTCCAGGGCGAGGCTCCGCTCGGTCGCCAGGGGGTGGCCGCGGCCGACGGCGGCCACGATCGGCTCGTCGACGACGACCTGGACCTCGATCCCGGCCGGCACCCTCGGCCCCAGGCCCACGAAGGCCAGGTCCAGGCGCCCGTCCTGGAGCCCGGCCAGCAGCCGGTCGGAGCCGGCCTCGGTCAGCGCGATCTCCACCGCCGGATGGGCCCGGTGGAAGTCGGCCAGGAGGTCGGCCAGGTCGAGGGACGAGCAGGCGGTCACCATGCCCACGGTCACGCGCCCGCGCACCAGCCCGGCCAGCTCGTCGACGGCGAGCCGGGCCCCGGCCGCGGCCTGGAGCGCAGCCCGGGCGTAGGGCAGCACCGCGGCCCCGGCCTGGGTCGGACGCACCGCGCGGCCGGAGCGGTCCAGGAGGGGCTGGCCCAGCTCCCGCTCCAGCTGACGCAGCTGGGCGCTGACCCCCGGCTGGGTGACGTGGAGCCGCTCCGCCGCCCTGGTGAAGCTCGCCTCGTCGACCACGGCCACCAGGTATTCCAGCTGGCGAAGTTCCATAAATTTTAATTCTAGTTGTCAGCAGAAATATTCATTTAACTTCTCGAACTCAGGGTTCCAGCATGGGTGGTGGAACCAAGCCCTGTTCAGGAGGTGAGCGATGCACATCGGACGCCAACCGGCCATGGAGCCAGAAGAGCTGTCGCAGCGGTTCGTCGAGCAGGCCCGGGCCGGCGACGCCGAGGGGCTGGCCGAGCTGTACGCCCCGGATGCGGTGCTCGCCTACCCGCCCGGGCAGGTGACCGTGGGCCGGGAGGCCATCCGCGCCGTCTTCGAGCGGATGCTGACCCAGGGGATCTCCTTCGAGGTGGAGGAGCCCCTGCCGACGCTCCGCTACGGGGACCTGGCCCTGACCTCGACCCGCTCCGCCGACGACACCGGCACCCGGGTGCAGGTCGCGCGCCGTCAGCCCGACGGCAGCTGGCTCCGGATCATCGACCGGCCCGAGCTGCCCCGATCGGGGAGCTGAGCGGCGGGGCCGGGGCCGGCCCCCGCCGGTCCGGCTCGGCCGGCCCGGCCCGTGCCGACCAGCGCTTGACGCCCGCCCGCCCGCGGGGATAATGAGGCTCAGCACCGCGCGAGGGGGGAGCGAGCGAGATGGACGGGCGAAGGACATCGGCCGCCATGGTCACGTGCCTGCTGGCCCTGGCCGGGAGCCTCTCTGGCCCCGTCCTCGGGGTCCGGGCCGCGGGGCCGCCCCCGAGGCCGGCCTGCGACGTGCTCGACCCGACCTCCTGCCTGCTGCCCTTCCCGGACGACTTCTACACCGTCCCCGATCGCTCCACCCCCACCGGACGCCGGGTCGACTTCCCCGTCCAGGCCATGCCCGTCAACGCCGCCGGGGTCCCCATCGACCCCTCGGCCTGGAACCTGAACGACGGCTTCAGCCCCGGCACCCCGATCCTGCTCCACGTCCCCGGCCTCGACCCGACCCGCTCCCACCTGGCGCCCATCACCGACATCGGGGCCTCCCTCGCCCCGGACAGCGGGGCGATCCTGCTCGACGAGCGGACCGGGCAGCGCTGGCCCTACTTCGCCGAGCTGGACGCCAACGACCCCGACCCGGCCGAGCAGGCGCTGATCATCCACCCCGCCCGCGACCTGACCGAGGGCCACACCTACGTCGTCGCCCTGCGCGACCTCCGCACCGCCGACGGGCGGCCGATCCCGCCCCCGCCCGCCTTCGCCGCCCTGCTCCGGGGGGGCGGCGGCGATCCCGCCCTGGAGCAGCGCCGGCCCCAGATCGAGCGGGCCCTGGGCGCCCTGGCCCGCGCCCACGTCTCCCGCCGGGGCCTGTACCTGGCCTGGGACTTCACCGTGGCCTCGACCGCTGGCCTCACCGGCCGCCTGCTGCACATGCGCGACCTGGCCTTCGCCCAGCTGGGCGAGGCCGCGCCCGCCTTCACCGTGAGCCAGGTCACCGACCCCACCCCGGACCAGAACCCCCTCCTGCAGCGGCTGGTGGTGGGGACCTTCCAGGTGCCCAGCTTCCTGGACCGGCCAGGAGGGCCGCCGGGGTCGCGCCTCGACCTGGGGCCGGACGGCCTCCCGGTGCAGCTGCCGGGGAACGTCCAGCAGGCCCAGTTCGTCTGCGTGATCCCGCGCAGCGCCACCCCCCAGCACCCGGCCCATCCCTCCCTCTACGGTCATGGCCTGCTGGGGACGCCCTTCGAGGTCGAGGCCCATGACGTCCAGGTCATGGCCGCCAGCTACGACTTCGTCTTCTGCGCCACCCCCGAGATCGGGATGGCCCAGGAGGACATCCCCAACGCCATCCGCACCTTTCAGGACTTCTCCAACTTCCCCTCCATCCCCGACCGGCTGCAGCAGGGCCTGCTCGACGAGCTGTTCCTGGGCCGGCTCTTAACCCATCCCCAGGGCTTCGCCGCCTCGCCCGCCTTCCAGGCCGCCGACGGCCGCCCCCTGATCGACCGGCACGCCCCTCTGGCCTACGATGGCAACAGCCAGGGCGGCATCCTGGGCGGCGCCCTGATGGCGGTGGCGCAGGACATCCCCCGGGGCGTGCTCGGGGTGCCGGGGATGGACTACGCCGTCCTGATCGACCGCAGCGTCGACGCCGTGCCCTTCCTCCAGATCATGGACCAGGCCTACCCCGACCCCCTGATCCGGCAGATCATCTTCGGGCTCCTCCAGATGCTCTGGGACCGGGGCGAGGCGGACGGCTACGCCGAGAACATGACCGACCACCCGCTGCCCGGCACCCCGTCCCACCGGGTCCTGCTCCAGGTCGCCTTCGGCGACCACCAGGTGGCCAACGTGGCCACCGACATCGAGGCCCGGACCATCGGCGCCTTCATCCACCAGCCCGCGCTGCGGCCCGGGCGTTCACCCGATCTGGTGCCCTACTGGGGCATCCCGGCCATCCCCTCCTACCCCTTCCAGGGCTCGGCCATGTTCGTCTGGGACTCCGGCACCCCGCCGGCGCCGCTGACCAACACGCCCCCACTCGGTCCCCAGTACGGCCAGGACCCACACGGGATGCCGCGCAACCAGCCCGCGGCCCAGCTCCAGAAGGCCGTCTTCCTCACCACCGGCTCGGTGATCGACGTCTGCGGGGGGCAGCCCTGCCTCGGAGTCAACCCCTGAGCCCCGGCTCCGGCCACGGCCTTCGACCGCGCCCAGCCACCTTCTGGCAGGATCATCGGAGCGCCACGCCGGTGGCGCCGGCGTGTGCCGACGAGGGTTCGATCCGGAGGAGGACGAGATGTCCGAGCTGGGACGGTGGCTGGACGGGCTGTACGCGTGCAACGCCTGGGTCATGGAGAGCCTGCTGGAGGCGAGCCGAGGGCTCACGCCCGAGCAGCTGAGCCGCGAGCGTCAGGGCGCCTACGGCTCCATCCTGGCCACCCTGGCCCACGTCGTCGGCGCCCACCAGGTCTGGTCGGCGCGGCTCGACGGCAGTTCCCCCGCCACCCTGCCGGGCGAGGCCGAGATGCCGACCCTGGACGACGTCCGCGCCGCCTTCCGGAAGGTCTCGCACCAATACCGGGCCCGCGTCGCCGCCCTGACGCCCGAGGAGGCGGCACGGGTCGTCTCCTACCGGACCACCGCCGGCGGGGGTGAGGCGCACCCCGTGGGCGAGATCCTGCTCCACGTCAGCCTGCACACCTCCAACCACCTGGCCCAGGTGGCGACCCTCCTCACCCAGGCCGGGGCGGAGCCGCCCCCGGTCGACTACATGGCCTGGGTGCGGGCGGGCCGGCCGTGACCGCCGGTCCCGATCGGCCGGCGGCGGGGGAGAGCCGGAACCCTGACCTCGATCCGGTCCTGAGCTTCCCGTCGCCCGCCGCCTGGGCGGACTGGCTCGCGCGCGAGCACGCCCGCTCGTCCGGGGTCTGGTTGAAGGTGGCCAGGAAGGGGTCGGGCGCCGGCGGCGTCGGCTACCAGGAGGCGCTGGACGTGGCCCTCCGCTACGGCTGGATCGACGGCCGCAAGCGCCGGCTGGACGACCGCCACTGGCTGCAGCGCTTCACCCCACGCGGGCCGAGGAGCGGGTGGTCGAAGGTCAACCGGGAACGGGTGGAGCGGCTCATCGAGGCGGGCGAGATGAGGCCGGCCGGGCTGCGCGAGGTGGAGCGGGCGAAGGCGGACGGTCGCTGGCAGGCGGCCCACGACCCCCCCTCTCGCGCCGCCGTCCCCGAGGACCTGGAGCGGGCCCTGGCCGCCGACGAGCGCGCCCGGGCCCGCTTCGCCACCCTGGACGGCCGCAACCGCTACGCCATCCTGCACCGCATCCAGACAGCGAAGCGGCCGGAGACGCGGGCCCGGCGCATCCAGACGTACGTGGCCATGTTGAGCCGGGGCGAGACCATCTACCCCTGACCACGACCCCGGCCCCGATCCCCAGTCCGGGGCTGCCGGGACCGGCCCACCCCACCTCACGCGGGCACCCGATGCCGGTCGCGGACGGCTGGCGGCGTCCCGCCCACGCCCGACCCGGCCGCCGAGGCCGGCCTCCGGCCTACGCCGGCCCATGATCGCGGTCGGGGGGCCGGATGTCGCCCAGCCCGACCACGAAGGCGCGGCCGGCACGGGGGTTGGAGCGCAGGACCACGGCCTCGGTCGCCTCCGGGGCCCGGGCCGCGACCAGCCGCACCGCCCGACGCGCCGCCGCCTCCGACCCGGCCAGGGCCCGCTCCAGCTCACCCCGCCACTCCGCCCCCATCGCCTCCAGAGCCGGGGCGCAGGCCCGGGCCTCCTCGCGCACGTGGTCCCGCAGGAGGACCGAGAGGTGGCGGAGCCGGTCGCGCAGGATCCTCTCGGCCGCTCGGCTCGGGCGCCGGCCGGCCGAGAGCCGGCCCGCCAGCGAGGAGAGGGCCTCGATCCCAGCCCTGATGCGGTCGTGCCCTCGCCGGCAGGAGGCGAGGTCGGCGTCCGGCCCGATCGCCGGATGCAGGACCTCCTCCTCGGCCCGAAGCCTCGGCACCACTCGGTCCACGAGCAGGTCCGGCAGCCGGGCCAGGTGCCCCACCCCGAGGGGGCCTCGGGTCTCCTCGGGCGGAGCGGCGAGGGCGGCCTCGATCCGCTCCGCGGCCTCGAGCAGGGCGCCGAAGAGCACGCGCAGGTCGAGGTCCTCACCGGCCTCGGCACCGGCTCGTCCCCCGACGCCGGCCGTCTCCCCGGCCTCGCCGCGCCCGGGATCGCCCCGGCCGCCGGCGTCCCGGTCGGGGATGGGGATCGGTGCTCGATCGACCACGGCGCCCGCGCCCGACCCTCGCCCCGGCCGTCCTACAGGTTCACGGCCAGCACGGCCAGGGCCAGGCTGGCGAGCAGGTTGACCACGGAGACGGCGAACGAGACCCGCTGAACGCGGTGACGGGCCGAGGCCAGGCCGGCGGCGGCCTCGGGCGGCGACTCCGCCTCCTGGGCGGCGAGGTCGCGCAGCCGCCGACCGAAGACGAGGCCATGGCTCGCGGCCATGCCGGCCACGGCCAGGACCAGGCCCAGCTCGACCAGGAAACGGACCAGCCGCCCCACCGGCAGAGGCGCGGCCAGCCCGTCCACGAGGAGGAAGGCGGCCAGCAGCGCCAGCAGCGGGTTGGCCAGCCGCATGAACTGGCGGCCGATCCGGGAGCGGACCAGCACCCGCTCGCTCTCGCGCCAGTCCATGGCCCGGAGGGCCGGCGACACGACCAGGGTGGTGAAGACCAGGCAGCCCAGCCAGGTCCCGGCCAGGAGCACGTGGACGGTATGGAGGTAGGGGCTCACGCGCGCCTCCCGCGCGCCGACCGGGAACCCCCTCCGGCGTCGAAGATCATATTTACAGTATGAGGCAGATAAACATCCGTGACGGGGCCTCCGGTGTGGGCCAGCCAGGCTTCGGCAGGGAGGGCCACGGGGCCGGCCCCGGCCGGCGCCTCCCGCCTCCGGCCCCGAGGGCATGAGCCGAGACGCCGGCGAGGAGCCGGCCGCGGGCGCCCACCGCCCCACCCCTCCGACCGAGGAGCGTTCGTACCTGGCCTTCCTGGGCGCGGCCCTGGCGCTGACCCTGGGGGCGGGGCTGGTGCTCGCCTTTCTCGTCCCCCTGGCCCCGAGCCTGGGCTGGCCCCTGGACGAGGCGGCCCTGGTCCAGTCCCACGGCTGGATCCAGCTCCAGGGCTGGCTGGGCCTGGTGGTGGCGGGCATGGCCTTGCGGCTGGTCCCCAGGCTCGCCCACCGCCCGCCCCTGCCGGCGGCGCTGACCCTTTCCCTGCTGGGGCTGATGTGCGCCGGAACGGGGCTGCGCCTGCCCCCCGCGATGGGGCTCGGCGGCCGCGCCCCCCTCCCGCTCCTGGGCGCCACCCTGGAGGCGGCCGGCCTGCTGGGGGTGGCCGCCGCCCTGACCTGGACCTTGGTCCGCAGCCGGGGGCAGCGGGAGAGCTGGCGCGGCCCGGCCTGGGCCGCCGCCGGCTGGTGGGCGGGGTGGGCGGCGCTGAGCGTGCTGGCCGGGGCGCGCGCCGGCGCCGGCGGGCTGGTGCCCGTCGCCCTGGACCGGGACTCGGCCTGGGTGGTGCTCCTGGGCGCGATCGGCAACCTGATCTGGGCCGTCCAGTCCCGCACCGTGCCGGTCTTCTTCGGCCGCCGGTCGCCGCGGCTCGCGCCCGCCCTGGGCGTGTACAACCTGGGCACCGCCCTGGTGCTGGTCGCGGCGGTCGTCCCGGAGCCCGCCCTCCGACAGCCGGGTCTGGGCCTGGCCGGGGCCGGCGTGGTCTGGCTGGCGCCGCTGGCGGGCGCGATCCGCGGGCGCCCCCACCGGCTGCGCCCGCCCTCCCGGCCCGCCGCTCGCTTCGTCGTCACCGCCAACCGCTGGGCGCTGGTGGCGGGGGGATGCCTGATCGTGGGCGCGATCGTCGGCCTCCGGGACCCAGGGGTCGCCGCCCATCTCGACGACGCCGCCCTGCACGGGCTCGGCCTGGGCCTGGCCACCACCCTGATCGTGGGCATGGCCCGCCTGGTGGCCCCGGTCTTCGCCGTCGCCCGGGCCGTGCCCGGAGGCCCGACGTCGCCGCTCGGCGCAATCTGGCTGGCGCTGCTGGTCGGCACCGGGTCCCGGCTGGCGGCGGCGTTCCTGGAGGGGACCTCACCGGCCTGGTACCGGGGGCTGCTGGTGCTGGCCGACCTCCTGACCTGGGCCGGGCTGGCCCTCTTCGGCCTCGGCTTCGCCCGGGCCTGGCTGCGCCAGGGCACCCGGCGCGAGGCCCTGGCCCGCTCCGCCCGCGGCCGGACGGGCGCCCCTCCCGGGCCTTATGATGTTTTTCATAGTGATCAACAGGAAAAAAACTGAGGTGGGCTCCTCCGGGACGGCGTCGAGCACCGCCGACATCCCTCTCCCCTACCTGATCGCGGGCACCGTCGCCCTGCTGCTGCTGTCGGCCGGCGTCCCCCTCCTGGCCCCCGACCTCCTGGGCGTTCCCGACGCCCCCCACCTGCTGGCCCTCGCCCACCTGACCGTGCTGGGCTGGATCACGATGGTCATGATGGGGGCGCTCCACCAGCTCTTCCCGGTGGCGCTCCAAGCCCGCATCCGCAGCCCGCGCCTGGGCCGTTGGAACCTCTGGCTCTACGCCGGCGCACTGAGCGGCTTCATCCCCAGCTTCTTCTTCGCCTGGCTGCCGGGGATGGCCGCCTTCGGCAGCCTGACCGTGCTCGCGGTGCTGACCTTCGCCCTCAACCTGCTGGCCAGCTACCCGTCGGTGCAGATCTGGCATCCCATGGCCTTCTACGTCCTGACCGGGCTGATCTGGCTGATCCTGACCATCGGCCTGGGCGGAGCCTACGCGCTCGACTGGCGCTTCGGCTGGTTCCCCATCACCGACGCCATGGTCGCGGCCCACGCCCATCTGGGCCTGGCCGGCTGGCTGAGCCCGGTCCTGATGGGGGTCAGCTACAAGCTGATGGCGATGTTCTCGCTCGCCCACGGTCACGACCAGCGGCTCGGCATCTGGAACCTCGGGATCTGGAACGCCGGCCTGGTGGGGCTGACGGCCAGCCTCTGGCTGCGGCCGCACAGCGTCCTGGTGACCGTCTTCGCCCTCTGGCTCACGGCCTCGGCGGCGATCTTCGTGGTCGACATGGCCCGTCTGCTCCGGCACCGGCGCCGGCGGCGCCTCTCCCTGGAGCAGTGGCACAGCTTCGTCTCCTTCGCCTCCCTCCTGGTCGCGGCCGGGATGGGGGTGGCGCTGGCCGCCGGGCGTCCGCCGACCCCGACCTGGACCGTGGCCTACGGCTACGTGGCCCTGATCGGCTGGTTCGGCTTCGCCATCGTCGGCAAGTCGTACAAGATCGTGCCCTTCCTGACCTGGCTGCGACGTTATGCGACCGTGGCCGGAGCGGCGCCCACCCCCTTGCTGCGGGAGATGGTGGACGAGCGCCTGGGCTGGACCGCGTTCTGGCTGCTGCTGGTCGGCTACGTCGGCGTCCTGGCCGGATTGCTGCTGGCGATCCCGTCCCTGATCGAGGCGGCCGGGGGCGGTTACGCGCTCGGGACGGGGCTCTTCGCGGTCAACCTGGCCCGGCTGGTCTGGCCTGGCAGGCCCGAGAGAGCGGGCCGACCGGCGCCGCAGGTGACGACGTGACCGGAAGGCCCGGATCGCCGCCCGCCCTGGGACGAGCGCGGGTGTGCTCGGGAAGATCGGACCGGCCAGGGGATGCGAAGCTCCGGGGCTCCTTCCCGGCCGCGACATCAGCCGGCGGGTCGGGCACCGCCCGACCCCCGTCGACGGAGGAGGATCGATGGCGACACTGGACGTACGGCCGATGATGGCCGAGGGCAACGATCCCTTCGGCGCCATCATGCGGGTGGTCGAGGGGCTGGGACCGGACGAGGAGTTCGAGCTGCTGGCGCCGCTGGAACCGGTCCCCCTCTACGAGGTGCTGGGCGCGCGCGGGTTCCAGCACCAGACCTGGCCGCTGGGGGGCGGCGACTACCGCGTCGTCTTCCGGCGTTCCGCCCTGGAGGGCCGCTGAGATGACGGCCACCCCCGTGGTCGGGGCGGCGGAAGCGCTGGCCACCTTCGCCACCCAGGGCTTCGGCCGCCGGGTGCTCTTCGAGGGCGAGCGGATGCGGGCGGTGCTGGTGGCGCTGGAGCCCGACCAGGAGATCCCCATCCACGCCCCCGACCTCGACCTGGTGGTGTCGGTGCTGGCGGGGACGGGCCGCCTGGCGGTCGGGGACGAGGTGCGCTGGGTTCGGGCCGGAGACGTGGCCGTGATCCCGGCCGGAGCCGCCCGGGGGCTCCGGGCTGAGGGTGGGCGGCTGCTGGCGCTCAACGTGGTCAGCCCCCCACCGGGCGAGTCCGACCACGCTCCCCGGCCCGGGGCCACCTGGCCGCCGCCGGAGCCGGCCCCCGAGGTCGGGCCCCTGATCCGCGAGGAGCACCGCCACCTGCACACGGAGGTGGAGGGGCTGGGCCAGCTGGCGGAGCTGATCCCCGGGCTCGATCCTGGAGTCGGCCAGGCCCGCCTCCAGGAGGCGGTCCGCTTCCTGCGCGAGGGGCTCCTCCCCCACGCCCGGGAGGAGGAGCGTTCCGTCTATCCGGCGGTGGAGCGGGCGCTGGCGGCGGTGGGGGGCGCCACCGC
>DASRBU010000471.1:0-4836 GCA_035653475.1 Candidatus Dormiibacterota bacterium
GCGGATGGCGGAGCTGGCCCGGGCCATGGGGACGACGGGCCCGGCCCCGGACGCGGTCTTCGGGCTGATCCGGGACCTCGGCCTGCCCCAGCGGATCGGCGCCTACGGCATCGGCGAGCCGGAGCTGCGCGAGGCGGCGGCGGCCCTGGCCGGGCGCTACCCGGCCGCCGACCTGCTGGCCATCTACCTGGCCGCGCTCTGACCGGTCGGCGGACGGCGGCCTGGAGGGTGGGGTCCCGGCCGGCGAACTCGCCCGGCTCGGACGGGGGCCACGAGCGCGCCCCTCGCCGAGGTGTTCGCCCTTCATAACCCGCTCTCAACCCGGTCCGGGCTAGCCTTGGCCCGTGACGGCCCGACGACCCTGCATCGCCCTCATCGCCCACGACGGCAAGAAGGCCGACCTGCTGGACTTCGCCACCTCCCACCGAGGCTGGCTCCAGCGCTGCCGGCTGGTGGCCACCCGCTCCACGGGCGAGCTGCTCCGGCGGCGGGCCGGGCTCCGGGTCGAGTGTCTGGAGTCGGGGCCGCTGGGCGGCGACGTCCAGATCGCGGCCCGGGTGGTGGCGGGGGAAGTGGACGCGGTGATCTTCATCGTCGACCCGCTCGACTCCCACCCCCACGACCCCGACATCCGGACCCTGCTCCGCATCTGCAACCTGCGGGACGTTCCCCTCGCCACCAACATCGCCAGCGCCGACCTGCTGATCAGCTCGCCGTTGCTGCGCGAGCAGGTGGGGCAGGCGGTCTGAGGCCAAAGCCGACTGCGGGCCGCACGCGGGCGGCGGCTCGGCGAAACGCCCGTCTCGGGCCGGACCGTGCCCCACGCGGGGCGGGTGCCCTACGATGCCGCGTCGTGGACGGCCCTGCTCGCCCCCGGTCGGAAGCGAGCCCGCGCCCGGACCGCACCTCCCGGGCGGCGAGCGGCCTGCGCCGCTCCTGGGTGTGGTGGCTCTTGCTGGCGGACGTCGTCATCTGGCTGTTCCTGGGCACCGTCGTCCAGCCGCGGCTGTGGACCCTGGCCGTGCCGTACCTGCCGCTGCTGGCCCTCCTCCTGCTCCTGGTGGGGGTGCTGGTGATCGTCCACGAGCTGGGCCACCTGCTCGCCGACCTCCTGCTCGGCTTCGAGGTGCTGACCTTCAGGGTGGGGCCGTTGCTGGTCGCCACGCTGGACCGCACCCGGCTGGTCAAGCTGGGGCCGTTCGTGCTGGTCGACACCGACTCCGGCTGGCGGACGACGCTCGAGCGGCGCCAGCTGCGCTGGGACCGGGGCGCCCACGCCGGGCAGGTGCAGTCCGTGCCCCGAAGCCCGGACCGCCTCCGAGCCCGACACGCCGCCTCCGTCGCGGCCGGTCCCCTGGCCGGGCTGCTGGTGGCCGTCGTCCCGGGGGCGGTGGCCGCGTCGATCGGGAGCCTCCCGCTGGCCGTGCTGAGCGCGATCCTGGCCCTCCTGGCCCTGAGCGAGCTGATCCCCACCGGGTCGGCGCGGGGATCGTGGACCGACGGCGGCTGGCTGCTCTGCTGGCTGCTCCACCCCGAGCGGGCGCGCTACCGGCTGGCGGTGGGCACCCTGCGGACGCAGCTGGCGCTGAAGAGACGGCCCCGCACCTGGGGCGACGAGCGCTGGATCGACCTCGCCGCCCGTGCCCCCGACCCCTCGTGCGCCGACGACGACCTGCGGGGGTGCCAGCTGGCCTACTACCTGGCCCTCGACCTGGGGCTCGTCGCCCGAGCCTGCGAGCTGGCCCGGCGCGCCCACGGGCTGAGTCCGCGTGCCATCCCAAGGGCGCGGCCGCTATTGGCGGTGGAATACGCCTTCTGCCTGGCCCGCTTCCAGGCCGACCACGTGGCCGCGGAGCGGCTGCTGGCCGAGGTCGAGGCCTCGGAGCCGAAGCCCAACCCCCTCGACCTGGAGCGCGCCCGCGCCGCCCTCCACCTGGCCGCCGGCCGCCCGGCCGAGGCCCTGGCCGCCTGTGAGCGAATCCTCGGCGATGCCCGGATCGGCTCTGCCACCCGTGGACTGGCGGCGATGGGCCGGGAGCTGGTCGAGGCCATGCGCGACGAGGCGGCACGGCTCGCCGCCCCCACCGACGAGGAGGTGGGCTGAGCGGCCCGGGCCGCGCCGATCTCGGCCTCCCGGGATCGGGTTACGCATTGACATTTGTACAAAGAATCGTTTGAATAGTGGCCATGGGCGCTCCCGCCGTCGACGTCGAGGCGGCGCTGCGGGCCCTGGCCGACGCCAGGCGGCGGCGCATCCTCGCCCTCGTCCGTGACCGGCCCCAGGCGGTGGGCGAGATCGCCGACCGGCTCGCCATGTCCCAGCAGGCGGTCTCGTACCACCTGCGGACCCTTCGCGAGGCGGGCCTGGTCGCCGAGCGACACGAGCGCACCCGGCACCTGTTCGTGGTGCGGACCGACGGGCTGCGGGCGGTGCAGGAGTTCCTGGACGGGTTCTGGCCCGCCCGGCTGGTGGCTCTGAAGCGGGCCGCCGAGGCCGACGCCCGGGCGGCCGGGGGGGAAGGGGAGGCGTGATGGCCGACTTCGCGACGAGCATCGAGATCGCGGCCCCGCCGGAGGTGGTCTTCGCCCACCTGGTCAGGGCCGAGGGCATGGTGGCCTGGATGGGACAGCACGCGGAGCTGGAGCCCGTGCCCGGCGGCGCCTTCCGCGTCGACGTCAACGGAACCCTCATCCGCGGACGGTACCTGGAGGTCGACCCGCCGCGGCGGGTGGTGGTGTCCTGGGGCATGGCCGGGGCCGAGGACCTCCCGCCGGGCGCGTCGCGGGTGGAGTTCGTGCTCACCCCTACCGCGAGCGGCACCCGCCTCAGCCTCTTCCACACCGGGCTGCCCGACCCCCGCGGGCACACGCACGCGGCCGGCTGGGCCAACTACCTGGGCCGGCTGCGGCTGGCCGCCACCGGGGCCGACCCCGGCCCCGACATCTGGACACCTGGAGGTCGCCATGGGCAGCCACACGAGCGACAGGGCGCGGGCGGTCGCTGACCTCGCCGAGGGCCACGTCCTGGCCACGGTGGAGGTCGGGGTGAGCCCCGAGCGGGCCTTCCGGGCGCTGACCTCGAAGGAGATCATCGCCTGGTGGTTCCGCGCCGGGGTCTTCAACACCACCGACTGGACCGGCGAGGTACGGCGGGGCGGACGGTGGCGGTCGGAGGGCATCGGTGCCCGCGGCCCTTACGCCCTGGAGGGCGAGTTCGTCGAGCTGGACCCGCCGGCGCGGCTGGTGCACACCTGGCGCGGCGTCGGCCTGCCCGCCGCGACCACGACGGTCTCCTACCGCCTGGAGCCGATCCAGGACGGGACCCGGATCACCCTCCGCCACTCGGGCTTCACCCAGCCCGGGCCGTGCCTGGCCACGGCCATCGGCTGGGAGACCAGCTTCGAGCGGCTCGCCGACCACCTGTCGCCCGAGGCCGGGCCGTCCCGGGGCTGACCCGGCCCGCTCCCGCCTCGGGCAGGGGCCGCGGCGGGATCCGCTCCGAAGGCCGTCCCCGCCCCGACCCCGTCCCCCCACCGGCTCGGTGCGGGGACGATCGCGCGCCCGGGCAGGGCCGGATCGGGCGGGCTCCCGCGTCGCCCGGCCCGCCGGCTACGCCGCCTCGGGCGCGTCCCGCCGCCGCATCAGGGCCAGGGCGACGACGAAGCCGACCGGGAAAACCAGGGTCAGCGACAGCGCCGGGACCAGGGACGGAGGGTCGGCCACCGGGTTGCCGTAGAGGTGGAAGACCGACAGGTTCGCCACCCAGGCCGGGAGCCGGAGGAGGGGCGCCAGGTCGCCCAGGAAGTACTCGACCGCGGCGAAGGCGGTGAGGAAGGGGACGGCGACGCCCGGCCAGCGACTGGCCACGGCCACGCCCAGGCCGCCGAAGGCGAGAGCGAAGGGCCAGAGCAGGGCAGAGGCGGCGAGCACCCGGCCGCGGTCGAGGTCGAGTCCGGCCAGGGGGATGGCGACGGCCGCGCCGACGTACGCGCCCACGACCACGATCAGACTGGCGATCGCGAACTCCAGGGCACGCTCGACCACCACCCGCGCGCGCGAGATGGGGAGGCTCAGCAGCAGGCCGACGCGGCCCCCTCGGTCCTGCGCCGACCAGCGCGAGACCTGCACCACCGTGTAGCCGGCCAGCACCAGCAGCGCCAGGTCGAACCAGGCGAAGCCCAGGAAGGCCGCCTGCACCGGCCCCGGCGCCACCCGCTGGAAGAGCGTCGCCAGCCTCGGGTCGGAGACGAGCGCATCGACCATCGACCTCGTCACCGAGACCATCAGCGCGCCCAGGAGCATGGTGCCGACGGCCCAGGCGCCCAGGCTCATCCGTTGCTCCCACAGCCCTTCGCTGAAGACCCAGCGCAGGGCGAGGTTCCGGGAGGCTATCCGCACCGCCGCCCGTGCGCGCCGGGCCGGGGCGATGAGCCCGCGACCGATGTCACGACGCCGGAAGGCGGAGATCGTGGCGGCGATGAGCAGGAACGAGGTGGCCGCCAGCCCCAGGGTGGCACCGACGTCGAAGCGGCCACCGGGAGCCCCGGAGGTGGTCTGGTTCATCCAGTGGAAGGGCGAGAGGACGCCGAGCCAGGCGGCCGCGTCCACGGTGTCGGCGATCCCGTTGACGACGAGGAGCAGGACCAGGACGCCGACGCCGAGCGCGGTCGCGGTCTGGCGCTCGGCCGGCAGCTGCGAGACCGCGAGCGCGATCGCGTAGCCGGCGAAGAGGCCCGCCGCCATCGCAGTCGCCTTCTCCAGCTCGCCCACCAGGTTGGAGTCCTGGTGCACGCTCGGGGCGACGGCGACGATCCCGAGCACGGAGGCAAAACAGAC
>DASRBU010000472.1:0-16390 GCA_035653475.1 Candidatus Dormiibacterota bacterium
CCCCGGGAAGGGCAACGGCACTCAGAGCACCGCCAGCGCGATCTGGTTGTGGAGATCGAGACCCCGGCCGGTGGGCACCCAGCGCGGGCCCCGGCGCTCCACCAGGCCGAACCCCTGGAGCTCGCCCAGCCGCCCTTCGAAACCCGGCGGGGCCTCCAGGCCGGTGGTGGTGCGGAGCCCCAGCATCACCCGTTCGGCGTCGGCCCGCTCCGGCGTCAGCTCCTCCCCATCCTCGCCGGCCGGAGCCGGTAGGCCAGGTCCCGGAACCGCCTCCGGGGGCCGGCTGAGCGCGGCGACGTACGCGCGCGGGTGGGCGAGGTTCCACCAGCGCCAGGCCCGCTCCCCGTCGGTCGCGTAGGAGTGAGCGCCGGCGCCGGCGCCGTAGACGGGCCGGCACTCCCAGTAGGCCTGGTTGTGCCGGGCACGGTGACCGGGCCGGCACCAGTTCGACACCTCGTAGCGCTCGTAGCCGGCGGTGGCCAGCACCTCCACCGCGATCTGGAGCTGCTCCCACTGGGTGTCGGCGTCGACCTCGGGGAGCAGCCCCCGGTCGCGACGGCGGGTGAGGAGGGTGCCCGGCTCGAAGCTCAGGCAGTAGCAGGAGAGGTGCTCGGGGCCCAGCTGGAGCGCCCGCTCCAGGCTGGCACGCCAGGAGACGCGGTCCTGGAAGGGGATGCCGTAGATGAGGTCGAGGTTGATCTCCTCGAATCCCGCCCGGCGGGCCTCGTAGAAGGCGGCCACGGCCCGGGCCCCGTCGGCCCGCCGCTCGAGGACGGCCAGCGCCCGGGGGTCGAAGCTCTGGACGCCGAGGCTGAGACGGTTGACGCCGCCCGACCGCCAGACCTCCAGTCGCTGGGCGTCGGTCGAGAGCGGGTTGGCCTCCAGCGTGATCTCGGCCCCGGCCTCGACCTCGAAGGTGGAACGGAGGTGGGCCAGCATGCGCTCCGCCAGCTCCGGCGGGTACCTGCTGGGCGTGCCTCCGCCGATGTAGACGGTCCGCAGGGGGGCGAAGGGCAGAGCGGCACGGGCCCACTCCAGCTCCCGTTCCAGGGCCCGCTGGTACTCGGGCATCAGCCGCTCCATGCCGGCGTAGGCGTTGAAGTCGCAGTAGCCGCAGCGGTGCCGGCAGAAGGGGATGTGCAAGTAGAGGTGCTGGAAGGGCAGCAGCCGGGAGGCGCCGGCGATCGTCACCGGCGGTCGGCCGGGTCCGCCGAGCGGCCACCGGCTCGTGGCCCTGGCCTCCCCGGCCGGCCTCACCGGGAGGGCCTCCTGATCTCGTAGCGCTCGGCTCGCACCTGTTCCAGGGTCCGCTCCAGCTGCTTGGCCGCGGCCTCCCGGTCGGGGACCAGGTCGAGGATCCGGGCGGCCATGCGCTCCTCCAGACGGGCCAGCTGGCGACCGATGGCCTCGGTGGGCGCCCCGCGGACCCGGTAGCGATCCCGCTTCCGCCACAGACGGCGGTGCTCCTCCCGGAGATCGGCGAGGGCCACCTCGATCCGGCAGTCCTGGCACCGACCCTCGCGCACCAGGGAGCTGTCGACCTGGCGCCCGCAGCGACGGCAGGGGACGAGGATCCCGCTCACGGCCGCGCTCGCAGCTCGGCCAGCCGGGCCTCGGTCAGCTCGGCGAGCCGGGACGGGGTGATCGCGAAGGCCTTATCCGGCCGCCCGGCCGCGGCCCAGACCACCTCGTAGCGGAGGAGGTCACGGTCCATGTAGGTGGCGAGCCGGTGCCGGTGCCCGAAGGGCGGCACCCCGCCGATGGCGTAGCCCGTCACCTCCCGCACCGTCTCCGGGTCGGCCCGTTCCGCCCGTCCCCCGGCCAGATCCTCCAGCCGGCGGGGATCGAGGCGGTTCTCGCCGCTCATCAATACCAGCACCGGCAGGCCGTCGACCCGGAACACCAGCGACTTCACGATCTGGCCCACCTCCACGCCGATGGAGCGGGCCGCGTCCGGGGCCGTGCGCACCCCGCTGGGATAGGCCCGAACCTCCAACTCGAGCCCCCGCTCCTGGAGCCACCGCTCGAACCGCGTCATGACCGGAAACCCTCGCCCAGGCCCACTCCCACCGGCCGGTCGTCAGGCGACCATCCCCGGTCCGGCTGCCAGGTCACCTCCTCGAGCTGACCCGGCCGGCGGCCCGCGGCCGGTGCCGTCACCTGCAGGTAGTGCTCGCTGATCCCCCGGATGCGGTCGCCCACCACCCGGTCCCAGACGACCTGTAGCCGGCGCCCGGCGAAGCCGGCCTCGTAGTCCGCCCGGAGGCGGTGCCCGAGCTCGATCGCCCGCCGCGAGCGATCGCGGGCGAGTTCCGGCGGCACCTGGTCGGGATAGCGGGCCGCGGCTGTTCGGGGGCGGGGCGAGAAGCGGAACACGTGCAGCTGCATGAACCGCGCCCGCTCGATCGCCTCCAGCGTCCGCCGGAAGTCGGCCTCGGTCTCACCGGGGAAGCCGACCATGACGTCCCCGGTCAGGGCCAGGTCGGGGCGCACCGCCCGGGCCATGGCGACCGCCCGCTCGAAGGTGGCCAGGTCGTAGCGCCGCCGCATCCGGGCCAGCACGCGATCGGACCCCGACTGCAGGGGTAGGTGCAGATGGGGGCAGAGGCGGGGATGCTCCAGGAGCGCGACCAGGTCGCGATCCACGTGCGAGGGATCCACCGAGGAGAGACGGATGCGGGCCGGCGCGGCCGCCTCCAGGAGACGCCGCACCAGGCCGGCCAGCCCCCCGCGGTAGGAGCCGAGGTCGATCCCGGTGAGCACGATCTCCCGGTAGCCGGCCGCCGCCGCCGCCCCGGCCCGGCGCTCGAGGTAGGGTAGGGCGCGGGACAGCGAGCGGCCACGGGTCTGCCAGACGATGCAGAACGTGCACCGGTTGTCGCAACCCTCCTGCACCTTCAGCACGTAGCGGGACCGTCGCGCGCCCGGCGGCTCGACCGCCGCCTCCGGGTCAGGGAGGGGCTTGAGGCGGTTCGGCACCACCAGGTCCGCGCCCAGGGTCTGCCCGGGATGGGCGTCCACGTAGCAACCCATGAGCACCACTGCCGCGCCCGGACGCTCGCGCCGGGCACGCGCCACGGCCCTGCGGGTGTCCCGGTCGGCGGCGCGGGTGACGGTGCAGGTGTTGATGACCACCACCTCGCGGGCATCGGCCAACAGGGTCGCCACCTCGTCGATCTCGGCGGCGTTGGTACGGCAGCCGAGGTTGATGAACGTCGCGGTCATGGAAGCCCTTCCTCGGGGGCCGGGAGGGGATAGTCGCGGATCCCGAGCGCAGAGGGTAGCCTACCAGCCGCCCTCGCCCGCGGGCAGGCACCGGGAATCAATCGTCGAGGCTCAACACGGCCATGAAGGCGTCCTGGGGGATCTCGACCGAGCCCACCCGCTTCATCCGCCGCTTGCCCTCCTTCTGCCGCTCCAGGAGCTTGCGCTTGCGGGTCACGTCGCCGCCATAGCACTTGGCGAGCACGTCCTTGCGCATGGCCGGGATGGTCTCGCGGGCGATCACCCGGCCCCCGATGGCCGCCTGCAGCGGCACCTCGAAGAGCTGACGGGGGATGACCCGGCGCAGCTTCTCGACCAGACGCCGGCCGTGCTGGAGGGCCCGCTGCCGGTCCACGATCATGGACAGGGCGTCCACCGGCACCCCGGCCACCAGCACGTCCAACTTGACCAGCTCACCGGTCCGGAAGCCGATCAGCTCGTAGTCCATGGAGGCGTAACCGCGCGAGCGCGACTTGAGCGCGTCGTAGAAGTCGTGGACGATCTCGGCCAGCGGCAGCTCGTACTCCAGCAGCACCCGCCCTCCGGCCTGATGCTCCATGCGGGCGTAGGTCCCGCGCCGCTCCTGGCAGAGCTCCATCATCGCCCCCAGGTGCTCGGAGGGGACCACGATCGAGACCCGCACGTAGGGCTCGTCGATGCGCTCCAGGGCGGCCGGAGGGGGCAGCTGGGAGGGGTTGTCGACCTCGACCGTGGTCCCGTTGCGCAGGTGGACCAGGTAGCCCACGGTGGGGGCGGTGGTGATCAGCTCCAGCCCGAACTCCCGCTCCAGCCGCTCCTGGACGATCTCCAGGTGGAGGAGACCCAGGAACCCACAGCGGAAGCCGAAGCCCAGGGCGGCCGAGGTCTCGGGCTCGAAGGTCAGGGAGGCATCGTTCAACCGGAGCTTCTCCAGTGAGTCCTTCAGCTCCTGGTAGCGGTCGGAGTCGGTGGGGAAGAGGCCGGCGAACACCATCGGCTTGGCGGCGCGGTAGCCGGGCAGCGGCCGTGCCGCTCCCCGCTCCGCGTAGGTGATGGTGTCGCCCACCCGGGCGTCGCCGACGTTCTTGATGGCGGCGGTGAGGTAGCCGACCTCGCCCGCGGACAGCTCCTCGACCGGACGTGGCCGGGGCTGGAAGCAGCCCACCTCGTCCACCTCGTAGGCACGGTCGGTGGCCATCAGCCGGATGCGGGTGCCCGGACGGATGCGACCGTCCACCACCCGCACGTAGGTGACCACGCCCCGGTAGGGGTCGTAGACGGAATCGAAGATCAGGGCCCGCAGCGGGGCCTCGGGGTCGCCGGAGGGGGGCGGCACCTCGTCCACCAGCGCATCCAGGACCTCGGCCACGCCCTGGCCGGTGCGGGCCGAGGCAAGCAGGATCCGCTCCCGGGGGATGCCCGTCACCTGCTGGATCTGCTCGGCCACCAGCTCCGGCTGGGCCACCGGCAGGTCGATCTTGTTGACCACGGGGATGATGTGCAGGTTGGCCTCCACCGCCTGGTAGAGGTTGGCCAGGGTCTGGGCCTCGATCCCCTGGGTGGCGTCCACCACCAGCAGGGCGCCCTCGCAGGCGGCCAGGGAGCGCGAGACCTCGTAGGAGAAGTCCACGTGCCCGGGGGTGTCGATCAGGTTCAGCTGGTAGGTGTTGCCGTCGCGGGCCCGGTAGGCCATGCGCACCGGCTGCAGCTTGATCGTGATCCCCCGCTCGCGCTCCAGCTCCATGGTGTCCAGGACCTGGTCGACCATGTCCCGCTGGCTGATGGTGCCGGTCAGCTCCAGGAGACGGTCGGCCAGGGTGGACTTCCCGTGGTCGATGTGCGCGATGATGCAGAAGTTCCTGATCAGCGCCCGGGGGGTGGCCACGCCGCTCAATGGTAGCCCCGCCCGGGCCTGCTCCCCGCCTCGGGGCGCGGTCCGGCGGGGCTCCTCCCTCGCCGGGCCCGGCCGGGCCTCAGCCGGGACCCAGGCCCAGGGCCAGACCGACCAGGGCCGCGGTCTCGGCGCGGAGGTTGCGTGGCCCGAGGCTCAGGGTCCGTCCCTGGGCCCGCTCCAGCTCGGCGGGGGTCCAGCCGCCCTCGGGACCGACGAACAGCGTCGCCCCGTCCTCCAGCTCCCGCATAGGGCTGCCGGTGCGGTCCAGGAGGTAGGGCCGGGAAGCCTCCTCCCAGGCCCGGCCGAAGGGGAGCGGCCCCCGCACCTCCGGCACCGCCAGCCGGCAGGACAGCATCGCCGCCTCGCGACAGATCGTGGCCCAACGGAAGGTCCGATCGGAGCGGACCCGAGCCACGCAGCGATCCGCCGCCACCAGCAGGAACCCGGCCGCGCCCACCTCCGTCCCCCGGGACAGGACCAACTCGAGGGCGCTCGCCGGCAGCACCGCCACCGCCAGCGTGATGGCGCGGGCCGGCTCGGGCCGGTGCTCGACCTCCGACTCCACCCGCCCCGTCACCCGCTGGTCGCCCACCGTCTCCAGCCGGACGCGCAAGAGGCGTCCCTCGGGCTCGACCACCGAGATGCGCTCGCCGGGCCGGGCGCGGAGCGAACGGGCGAGATGGCGGGCGTCCCCGCCCGTGATCTCCACCCGGTCGTCCCGGCGGCGTCCGTAGAAGCAGGGCACGGCCGGCGTGGCTCAGGGCGCGCCGCCCGGCGTCGGGCGGGTTGCGAAGAGGGAGATCCCGGTGTCCACCGTCGAGTGAGGCTGCCAACCGGCTAGACTAACTCGGCCGGCGCGTCCCAGCGCCGTGGTCCATATCATGACGGGGGGTTCGACCTATGGAGCTGAGCACCTACCTGATCTCCGCCACCATCACCTGGCACAAGGTGGTGGCCGCCATCGTGGTGATCGCCGTGATCGTGGCCGGGGTGGTCTTCTTCACCCGGCGCACCCGGACGGCGTAGGCTTCCTCAACCACCGCGGCGATGCCCGCCGGCCCGGAGCGCCTCCGTAGCCGGGCCGGCGCGGTCGCGCCGGGGGCTCACCAGGGCTCGAGCTCGATACGGGCCAGGTGGGCATGCTCCCCTTCGATCTCGAGCAGGCCGACCGTGCGCTCCCGGCCGAACCCGGCGGCCGTGGCCGTCCCCACGTTGATGAAGCGCATCCCCTCCCACACCTCGTCGCGCCAGCGATGGGTGTGGCCGTGGATCACGATCCGGCAGCCCCGCAGCCACGGCTCCTGCGGACGCGGCGGGCGGTGGACCATGGCCACCGATAGCCCCTCGAGGCGCCGCACCACCCGTTCCGGATAGCGGGGATCGTCGGGGGCGTTCCCGTTCACCACCGTCAGCGGCGGGCCGAGCCCTCGCAGCCCCTCCAACACCCGGTCGTCCTGCCAGTCGCCAGCGTGCCAGATCTCGTCCACGGCGGCGAAGTACGGCCGGACGGCCGCGATCAGACCCTCCAGCCGGTAGCGCCCCTGAGTGTCGCCGATCAGCCCCAGCCGGATCACGTCGGCTCAGAGCATCCGGTGCAGCCGCGGGTTGGGGGTGAGCCCGGGGATACGGCCCCGCTTGGCCCTGGGCTCGCCGGCGACCTCCTTGACGTCGGCGGTGAAGCCGATCGGGGGCGCGGAAGCGATCGCCATCCCCACCCCGAAGGAGTTCACCGGCGCCCCCGCGGCCACGAACTGCCGGATCCGCGGCGCGTCCAGGCCGCCGCTGACGAAGATGCCCACCTGCCGGTGCCCGGCCTGGTCCAGCCGCGCCCGCACCTCTTTGACCAGCTCTACGGTCACCCGCCCGCGCTCCATGGGCGTGTCCAGCCGCACGCCCCGCAGCCGGTCGCCCAGCTCCCGGGCCACGCGCAGCGCCTCCTCCGCCTCGTCCTTGAACGTGTCCACGAGCACGATCCGGGGGACGTCGCCGGGCATCCGCTGATCGAAGGCCAGGGCGGCCTTCACCGTGTCGCCAAAGAGCAGGATCATGGCGTGGGGCATGGTCCCGGAGGGACGGGGAAGGCCAGCCAGCCTGGCGCCCAGAGGGGTGGCGCAACCGGCACAGCCGCCCACCACGGCCGCGTATTCCATGATCGGGCCCACCAGCGGGTGCACGTGACGGGCGCCAAAGGAGATCACCGGCGTCCCCGCGGCCGCCTCCACCACCTCGCGGGCGGCCGTGGCCCACCCCGAGGAGCTGGCCAGCAGACCCAGCAGCGCCGTCTCCAGACAGCCGACCAGGGAGTACCGGCTCCGGACCCGGAGCACGACCTCCCGCGCCTCCATCTGCGCGCCCTCGTCCAGGGCCCAGACCTCGCCCTCCCCGCCCAGGGCCTCCTGGAGGACGGCGAGCACGTCTCTCATCCCGCACAGCACGCCAGCCCGATCGCAGAAGAACTCCATGGTCACGACCGGATCCAGCCCGGCGCCGGCCAGGGTGTCGGCGGCGTGCTGGAAGTAGACGTCGGCGGCAGGGCCGCGATAGTAGTCCAGCAGCTCAGCGGCAGGTAGGTTGGGCACGAGCACGTCGCTGACAGTCTATGATGCGGCCGAGCCTGGGCCGGCTCGCCGGGGCGGGTAGAATCACGCTCGTAGCCGATGCCCCTTCCAAGCCACGAGCAGGTGCTCAACGCCCTGGCCACGATCGTCGATCCCGACCTCGGACGGGACGTGGTCAGTCTGGGCATGATCAAGGACCTGCGCATCTCCGAGAGGGGTGAGGTCGCCTTCACCTTCGAGCTGACCACCCCCGCTTGCCCGATCCGGGAGCGTTTCCAGGCCATGGCCCGCGAGGCCCTGATGCAACTGGAGGGCGTGACCGGCGTCGATGTCCGGATGACGGCCAACGTCCGCTCGGCCTTCCCCCGCCAGCGGGAGGACGTCCTTCCCGGCGTGCGCCAGACCATCGCCGTGGCCAGCGGCAAGGGAGGGGTGGGCAAGTCCACGGTGGCGGTCAACCTGGCCGCGGCCCTGGCCGGGTCGGGGGCGCGCGCGGGCCTGCTCGACGCCGACATCTACGGTCCCTCGGTGCCCGGGCTCACCGGGGTGCGCGAGGAGCCCAGGGTGGTGGAGGGCAAGGTGGTGCCTTTGGAGGCGTACGGGCTGAAGCTGATGTCGATGGGCTTCCTGGCCGGCGCCGACAAGGCCATGGTCTGGCGCGGCCCCATGGTCTCCCGAGCCATCGAGCAGCTGATGACCGATGTGCGCTGGGGCGAGCTCGACTACCTGGTCATCGACCTGCCCCCGGGCACCGGCGACGCCTCCCTGACGGTGGCCCAGCAGGTGCCCCTGACGGGCGTGGTCATCGTGGCCACCCCCCAGGACATCGCCCTGGACATCGCCGTGAAGGCCCTCCAGATGTTCCGGAAGCTGAACGTGACCCCGCTCGGTCTGGTCGAGAACATGAGCTGGTTCGTCTGCCCCAACTGCGGCCACGAGCACCACATCTTCGGGCACGGCGGAGCCGAGCGGGCCGCCCAGCGGCTCGGCGTCCCCTTCCTGGGCGGCGTCCCGCTGGACGAGCAGATCCGGGTGGAGGCCGACGCCGGCGCGCCCATCGTGGTCTCCCGGCCCGACTCCCCCGGCGCCCGGGCCTTCCGCGACCTGGCCTCCCAGGTGGCGGCCCGGACCTCCATCCAGTCCTTCCGCCGCCTGCCGGTCATCAACGTCCGCTGAGGGGGAGGCCTGCCCTGCGGGACCCGGACCCCTTCCCCACCCAGGTCGACCTGATCCGAGCCGAGAACGTGCTCGAGATCACCTGGGAGGACGGTGCCCGCACCCGACATCCCGGATCCCAGTTGCGCTGGGCCTGCCCCTGCGCCGAGTGCCGGGGAGAGGCGGGCCTGCCCGGCCGGCTGGCGACCGTGGAGCGGTTGCCCGAGGAGGAGCAGACGCTCTCGGACGTGACCCTGGTCGGCCAGTACGCTCTTCAGATCGCCTTCGCCAGCGGGCACGCCACCGGCATCTACACCTTCGGCTACCTGCGGCGGCTGGGGTCCGAGGCGGCCCCGGGAACGGCCTGAACCACCCTCCCGGCGGGGCACCGTCCGGCTCGACCGCGACCCTCGCGGCCGACGGCGGACGCGGGCCGGACCGATCCCTGCTGGCCTCGTCGACGCCCGGAGAGGAGGACCACTCCCGGCGGCCGCCAGGTGCCGACGACCGGACGGCATGAGCGGACATTGCGGTTCGGTGTCATTTCGCCCTCGCCCCCTCTCGACCTAGCCTCTCGGGCTGGTTCCGCGCCGGCGTGCCGTCTCTCCTCGATCGAGGTCTCGACGGCGCCCGACACCTGAGCGCGGAGTCACCGGGATCGTGTCTCCACGATCCCTCACGCATCAGGAGGGTGGTGTACGTGATCGACAACCGCGTCGGGGCCGTTGAGGGCAGCTCGACATCGGACACGTTGACACGGCGTCAGCTGGTGCGCGCCCTGATCGCCGCCACCGTCGGCAGTACGATCGAGTGGTACGACTTCCAGCTCTTCGGGTTCGCCGCGAGCCTCTATCTCAACCGGCTCTTCTTCCCCAGCCACGACCCGTTCGTGAGCCTCATGGCCGCGCTGGCCACCTTCGCCGTCGGCTTCGCTGCCCGGCCGGTCGGAGCCGCGATCTTCGGGCACTACGGGGATCGGATCGGCCGCAAGGCCACGCTGATCACGACCCTGTCGCTGATGGGGATGGCCACCTTCGCGATGGGGTTGATCCCCAGCTATGCGCAGGTCGGGTTGGCGGGCACGGTCGCGCTCGTGATCCTGCGCATCCTCCAGGGCATCGGGGTGGGGGGCGAGTGGGGAGGCGCCATCCTGCTCCCCATCGAATGGGGGAACCGGACCGGCCGACGAGGACTCTGGGGCAGCTTCCCGCAGATGGGGCTTCCGCTGGGCATCCTGCTCGGCTATACGGCGCTCCAGGCGTCGACCTCGGCCCTGGGAAAGGACTCCTACTGGGGATGGAGGGTGCCCTTCCTGGCCAGCGCCGTCCTGCTGGCGGTCGGCCTCTACGTGCGCCTGGGCATCCTCGAGACACCGGTGTTCGCCCGGCTCCTGGAAGAGCACAAGATCGAGCCCCGGCCGGTGCTCCAGGTGCTGCGCCGGCAGTGGCGGGAGGTCGTCCTCACCTGTCTGATCTGCACCGCCGAACGAGGACCGAGCTACCTCTACACGACCTACGTGCTGGCCTACGGGGTGGGTGTTCTCGCCCTGCCCCAGAGCCGGCTCATCACCGTGGTGCAGATCGGCGCGGCCGTCTCGATGTTCACGAGCCTGATCTTCGGCCGGCTGTCCGACTCGTTCGGACGCAAGCGGATGTACCTGGTCGGAGCCGCGGCCACCTTCGTCTGGGCGCTCCCGTACTACGGGCTGCTCAACTCAGGCGTGACCGCACTGCTGGTGGTGGCCACGGCCGGAGCCTTCGCCGCACGCGACATGATGTACGGACCGCAGGCCGCGTTCATCGCCGAGGCGTTCAGCGGCCGCCTGCGCTACAGCGGCGCCTCGCTCGGGTACCATCTGGCGGCGATCACCGCGGGCGGGTGGGCCCCGATCATTGCCGCGGCGCTGTTCCGCGCCTACCACAGCACGGTCCCGATCTCGCTCTACGTCATGGCCTGTGCGGTGGTGAGCTTCGTCTCGGCCGCCCTCCTGAGGGAACGGTCCGGGTCCGACCTCGCCACCGAGTACGACGAGCCGGCACGCGTTGCCCCGGCGCTCTCGTAGCGACCGGGGCGTGGGCCGCCTCCCCTCCCCGACCATGGCGCCGTGGTGGGAGTGGCGGACTCGGCCGCCGCTCCCACCCGCCGACCGGGGTCGAGGGATGGCACCCCGGGGAGCAAGCGCGGTCGCGCTCGCGGGCGCCGGGGTCGGACCTCGGGTGACCGACGGCCGCGATGCCGGTCAGACCGCCGGCGTCGCCGCCCGGCGCTCGGCGTCCCGCAGTCGGTCGAGGTACTGCGAGGCGGCCACGGCGGCGGTGGTGCCGTCGCCGACCGCGGTCGCGATCTGCTTGGTGAGCTGGGCCCGCACGTCGCCCACCGCCCACAGCCCGGGGATGGAGGTCTGGAGGTCGCGGTCCGTGATCAGGTAGCCGGCGGCGTCGTGCTCCACGTGGGGCTTGACCAGGCCGGAGTTGGGCTCGAAGCCGATGAAGATGAAGACCCCGCCCACCGGGAGCTCCTTCTCGACGCCGTCCTGCAGGTAACGGACGCCGGTCACGGTCCCGTTCCCCCGGATCTCCTTCACCCGCGCGTTCATGATGAACGCCATCTTGGGGTTGGCCCGGGCCCGCTCCTGGAGCAGCGGCTGGGCCCGGAACTGGTCTCGCCGGTGGATCACGTGGACCCTGCTGGCGTACCGGGTCAGGAAGTCGCCCTCCTCCAGGGCCGCGTCGCCGCCCCCGACCACGGCCAGCTCCTGACCCTTGAAGAAGGCGCCGTCGCAGACCGCGCAGTAGGAGACACCCCGGCCCGCGAACTCGGCCTCCCCCGGCACCCCCAGCCGCCTGGGAAGGCCGCCCGCGGCCAGGATGGCGGCCGGCGCCCGCAACTCGGAGCCGTCCTCCAGGCGGGCCACCTTGGTCCCGTCCGGCTCCACGTCCAGCTCACGGACCGGCTGGAACTCGCGCACCTCGAGCCCGAACTTGCGAGCGTGGTCGGCCATCCTGGCGGCCAACTCGCTGCCCAGGATCGACTCGAACCCGGGGTAGTCCTCGATCAGCTCGGTGTTGAGCAGCTGGCCCCCCAGCGGCCCCCGCTCGACCAGGACCGCCTGGAGGTTCATCCGCGCCGCGTAGAGGCCCGCGGCCAGCCCGGCCGGGCCGCCACCCACGATGATGAGATCGAACCGCTCGCTCACGTCGTCCACAACCGCGCCCTCCCGGTCACGATTCCCGCCGGGCCGGGCGCGGCCCACCTATCCGTGCCGGTACTGGACGCCGTAGCCCCCCTTGGGGCTGAAGCAGATGATGTTGTCGTAGGGACAGCCGATGGCGCAGGCCCCGCACTCCACGCAGTTGCCGAAGCTCACGATGGTCTCCTGCTTGTCCTCGTCCCACTCGTAGACCCCGGCTGGGCAGAAGTAGTTGCAGTACTTGCCGACGCACCGCTCCCGGCACACGTCCTGGTTCGCGATCTCGATGTGGGGATGCCCCGTGTCCTCGACGTAGCGATTGGTGAACAGCTTGTCGGTGAGCTTCTCCATCCGCGGAGAAGTCTAAGGGGTGGGCCGGAGGCGGAGGGTCGGGGCGGGAGGGCATGACGCCGCCCGGGACGAACCGTAGAATCCAGGCGGGCCGGCCACGCGCGTGGCCGGCCAGTGCGCGGGAGCTCCGTTCGGGGCTGAGAGGGCCATAGGGCCGACCGCCAGAGACCTGACCTGGGTAATGCCAGCGGAGGGAGCCAAGATGACCACGATGCAGGAGGGCGCGGCCGGCGCGCCCGCGGGTGACCGGTTCCTCAAGGTCGAGGAGCACGGGATCGAGCCCATCCCCCCCGGCGAGCGACACGGCCGCTCCCGGGAGCTGGCCTTCCTCTGGGGGGGTGCCTTCGTCAACTACGCCAGCCTGCTGACCGCCAGCCTGGCCACCGACTTCTTCGGGCTCGGGGTCTGGGACGGGCTGGCGGCGGTGGTGCTCGGCTCGCTGGCCGCGGCCGTGGTCCTGGGCCTGCTCAGCCACACCGGCCCTCGCTCCGGCCTCCCTCAGGTCGCCTTCACCCGCGGCGTCTTCGGCGAGCACGGAGCCCGGATCGGGGCCTTCCTCACCCTCTTCCTGGCCGTGGGCTGGTTCGCCGTGGACACGGTCATCGCCGCCCAGGCGGGGACGCAGATGGTCGGCCTGGCCGGGCTCGGGGCCGGTCGGGAGACGACCCTGCTCCTCACCCTGGGGATCGCGGCCCTCAGCGTGGCGGTCGCCGTCTACGGCCACGCCACCATCAAGGTCTTCGAGACCTTCGGGGCGATCGCCTTCGGCGTGCTCTCGGCGCTCCTCTTCGCCCTCCTGGCGACCCACTTCCACTGGACGGCGGGGCCCGGGGTGGGCGGGGCCGACTACCCGGGGGCCTTCGCGCTCGGCTTCATGTCCTGCTTCGCCCTGGTGGCCTCCTGGTTCCCCTTCGCCAGCGACTACTCCCGCTACCTGCCCGCCGACACGCCCCCCCGAGGCATCACCTGGTGGCCGGTGGCGGGCGTGATGGTGCCCATGACCCTGCTGGGGCTGTTCGGGCTCCTCCTCCCCACCATCGATCCCAGGCTGGCGGCGGGGCCGGGCGGGGTGCTGGCCGTGATCACCCGCCACGCCCCGGTCTGGGTGGCCCTTCCTTTCTTCGCCTTCGTGGTGCTGGGAGAGGTGTGGGCCAACTACCTGGACGTCTACACCGCCGGCCTGGTCACCCTGACCATGGGGATCCGGCTCCGCCGCTGGCAGACCGCGCTCGGCTGCGGCGTCCTGGGCGCGCTCCTGGCCGTCTACGCGGTCGCGGTCCGTGACTTCCACACCGCTTACGAGCAGTTCCTGCTCATCACCTACCTGTGGGCACCGGCCTGGGCCGGGATCGTGCTCCTGGCCGTCCATCGCGGCGGCGAGGCGCGGCCGGCTCGTGCGCTCGCGGCCTGGGCGGCGGCCACCGTGGTCAGCCTCTGCTTCGTCAACTACCCCAACGTCATCCCCGGGGTGCGGGCGTTCAACCAGCCCCTGATCGACGTCCTCCACGGCGCCGACCTCTCCGGCCTGGTCAGCATGGGCGTGGCCGTGGCCACCTACGGGCTGCTGCTCCGGGTCGACGGGAGGAGGTCGCGGTGAGGCTCCCGGTCGCCCTGACCATCGCCGGATCGGACTCCGGCGGCGGAGCCGGCATCCAGGCGGACCTGAAGACCTTCGCTGCCCTGGGGGTGCACGGGGCCAGCGCCCTCACCGCCGTCACCGCCCAGAACACGCTGGGGGTGAGCGGGTACCTGGAGCTGCCGGTTGACCTGGTCCGGGCCCAGATCGACGAGGTCGTCCGCGACCTGGCCCCGACCGCCGCCAAGACCGGCATGCTCTCCAGCGCCGAGATCATCGCCACGGTGGCCGAGCGAGTCCGGGCGCACGGCCTGACCCGGCTGGTGGTGGACCCGGTCATGGTGGCCAAGGGCGGCCACCGGCTGTTGCGCGACGACGCCATCGACGCCCTCCGCCGCCTCCTCCTGCCCCTGGCTGCGGTGGTCACCCCCAACCTGCCCGAGGCCGAGGCGTTGCTGGGCCGGCCCATCGTCGGTCGGGAGGACCGCGAGCGGGCGGCCCGCGACCTGGTGGGGCTGGGCTGCCGGGCGGCGGTGGTGAAGGGTGGCCACGCCGACGGCGACGCCGACGACGTGCTCTGGGACGGGGAGCGGATCACCTGGCTGCACGGGGAGCGGATCCCCACCGCCAACACCCACGGCAGCGGCTGCGTCTTCTCCGCCGCCATCGCCGCCGGCCTGGCCGGAGGGCTGCCGCTGGTCGAGGCGCTGGGCAGGGCCAAGGCCTTCGTCACCGGCGCCATCCGCCACTCCCTGGAGCTGGGACACGGCCACGGCCCCGTGAACCCCATGTGGGAGCGCCGCTGAGCGGGCCGCCGGGCACGCCCGCCCCGAGATCGTTCTCCGGCGGGCGTAACCTTTGGCTCGATGAGCCGGAGCGAGCACGGCGGCGAGGGAGGCGGGGACTTCCACTTCTCTCCGCGGCCGAATCGTGCCCACGAGATCCGCTGGCAACCCTGGTCGACGGAGGCCTTCGAGCGGGCCCGAGCCGAGGACCGACCCATCCTGCTCTCGATCTCGGCCGTCTGGTGCCACTGGTGCCACGTGATGGACGAGACCACCTACTCCGATCCACAGGTGATCGATCTGATCAACCGCGAGTACGTGCCCATCCGGGTCGACAACGACGTTCGGCCCGACATCAACCAGCGCTACAACATGGGCGGCTGGCCGACCACCGCCTTCCTCACCCCCGAGGGCGACGTCCTGACCGGAGGCACCTACCTGCCCCCCGACCAGATGCTGAACGCGCTGACCCGCGTGAGCTCCTACTACCGGACCCACCGCCCGGAGATCGTGGCCCGGGTCCTGGAGGGGCGGCGGCAGGCGGCGGCCGCCGTCGCCGCCGGCACCGGGGAGCTGGAGGTGGGGCTGGTCGATCGCATCCTCGGTACCCTCCAGGGCGCCTACGACCCGCAGCACGGCGGCTTCGGCACCGCCCCCAAGTTCCCCCACCCCGAGGCCCTGAGCTTCCTCGCCGAGCAGTCGGTGCTGCGGCGGGAGCCGGAGCTGATGGAGATGGCCCGGTACTCGCTCTCCCGGATGGCCGGCGGGGGCATGTACGACCACGTCGAGGGCGGCTTCTTCCGCTACTCGACCACCCAGGACTGGAGCGTCCCCCACTACGAGAAGATGCTCGAGGACCACGCCGGCCTGATCGCCGCCCTGGCGGCGACCGGACAGGGCGAGATCCTCGATCACGCGACCCGCTACCTGGAGGCGACGCTGCGGGACCCCGAGAGCGGCCTCTACGCCGGCAGCCAGGACGCGGACGAGGACTACTACCGCGAGGACGCCGCCGGCCGGGCCGGGCGACGGCCTCCCTACGTCGACCGCCGCGTCTACGCCGCCTGGAACTGCGCCCTGGCCGTCGCCTACCTGGAGGCGGACCTGAGGCTGGGCCGTCCCCGGCTCCGCGCGGAGGCAGGGCAGCTCCTGGAACAGCTGTTCCAACGCCTGTTCGATCCCGAACGCGGCCTGGGGCACACCGACCGGGTCGGAGGCCAGCTCGGCGACCAGGTCTGGGGTCTGCGCGCCGCCACCTGCGCCCTGGCCGCGGGCCTGGGGGAGGTCTGGCGGACCCGTGCCCTGCAGCTGGCCCGGCTCCTGGAAAGCACCTACGGCGACCCCGAGCTGGGCGGCTACTTCGATCGAGCCGAAGGGGAGGAGCTGGGCCGGCTCCGGGAGCGGATCAAGCCGCTGCCCGAGAACGCGGTCGCCGCCATCGGCCTGATGGAGCTGGACACCCTGCTGGGCGATCCGGAGCTGGGGCTGCGGGAGCGAGCGCGTCGAGCCCTGGCCTCCGTTGCCGGCCTGGCCCGGCGCCACGGCATCCTGGCGGCCGGCTTCGCCCGGGCCCTGGACCGGGCCCTGCGCGAGCCGGTCCGGATCGCCACCGCCAACCCGGAGCTGGCCCGGGCCGCC